>NZ_DFME01000026.1:20327-25761 GCF_002375605.1 Hyphomonas sp. UBA3601
TGCAAATTGCTGAGGAAGGTTTTGGCTTGGGTGGAAAGCGTGCGTTCTGTCATGCGAGTCTCGCGCCATTGGGGACTGGATGATCTGGAGCGAACAAGACGATTCGGTCATCCGTGTCCGGAAATCCCAGTGTAAGGACTTCAGACATGAATTTGCCGATCTGGCGCGGTGGAAAATTGACCACGGCCGCGACTTGTCGCCCAACCAGTTGTTCGGGGGAATAATGTTCGGTTATTTGCGCCGACGATTTCTTTTTGCCGACGCCCGGTCCGAAATCGATCAGAAGACGGATGGAAGGCTTGCGCGCGCCTTCCAACGGCGCGGCCTCAATAATGGTTCCGACGCGAATGTCGATCTGGCGAAACGTATCGAAACTGGTTTCGTCGACGGGGCCAGATTCAGGAGAGTCTGTAAGATGCACGGATCAAACGATCACGGACCCGCCGTCCACGACCACCATCTGGCCGGCCATGTAGGCGCCCGCCTTGGACGCGAGAAAGACAGCGGCGCCGGCAATATCTTCCGGATCGCCGATGCGACGCATGGGCGTACCTTTTTCTACGCGTGCCGCCATTTCGGGGTTCTCCCACAGGGCCCGGGCGAAATCTGTCTTAATCAGGCCTGGTGCGACACAGTTCACCCTAATATTGTGAGGGCCGAGCTCGAGTGCGTAATTGCGGGCCAGCTGGAAGTCGGCAGCCTTGGAAATATTGTATGCGCCAATCGTACTTGAGCCTTTCAGGCCGCCGATCGACGAGATGATGACGATGGCGCCATCCTTGCGCTCTTTCATTTCAGGCGCGACCAACTGGATCAGCCAGTGGTTTGAGATGATGTTGTTGGACAAGATCTTCTCAAAGGATTCGTCATCGATCTCTTCCAGCGGGCCATAATACGGGTTCGACGCCGCATTGCAGACGAGAATGTCGATCTGGCCGAATTCGGCCCGTGTTTTCTCGGTCAGATTCTTCAGGTCATCCTTCGAAGAAATATTGGCTGGGATCGCAATCGCCGTCCCATCGCCATGCTTGGCGTTCAACGCGTCAGCCACGTCCTGGCAAGGGCCCGGCTTGCGGGACGAGATCACCACGCGTGCGCCTTGTTCGGCCATCTGCTCGGCGATGGACTTGCCTATGCCACGCGAAGATCCGGTGATGACAGCAGTTTTTCCGGTGAGGTCGAACAAGCTCATGGTGAGGCTCCCTAATGTATATCTTTGCAGACTCGTTAGCACAGGAGGCCGCTTCGAACAGGGGTCACGCTAGGAAAGGCCGATCAGGCGAGGCTCCATTCCATCATGAGGATTTCGGCGAGCCGTTCTGTGCGTTTTCTAACCACTTCTGACGTCCAGGCTTCCTGATCGACCAGATCCCGTGTCAGCGCAAAATCCTGTCCGCCACCACCATTGAAATAGACCTCCTTCTTGGCGCGATAGTCGAGCCGGTCGGCTTTCTGGTTCACCTTGTTGGTCAGCAAGACGAAATTGCCGAGCGTGTCGCACTGCTCGCGTCGTTTGGCCGGGTCCGGCCAGGTGATCATCCAGTGGCTATCTTCGCTGATATTGCGGGGCAGGACGTGTTCGACCGTCGCGTCAGACTGAGGGGCAATGGTGAAACCGCCGTCCAGCGCCGCATTCAGGCGCAGCGCCATTGAGCGCCTCTGGCCGAACGTCGCGAACCGACCAAGCATCCTGTCAAAGGCGCGGCGGGATTCATCCTTGGTAATATTGAAAGGGCTGCCGCGGCCATAAAGCGTGCGGCTGTTGCCGATATTCTCGTTCACCTTGTTGAAGCGTTTCGTGCGTTGGTCGCGATCCGTGAGGACCAGCATGATGATGTAGGAAAGCCGCTCCAGCTTGGTGAAGAATTCCGGCGCACTCTCATGTTCCACGCCATGCTCGACAAGAAATTTGAGCGCCGGAGCGCGCCAGCTCGTCTGGTCCAGCGCGCGCATCTGGTTCAGCTTGTCGCTGATCAGTTTGGCGTGTGGGCCTGTATCCAGATTGGCGGTCGTGATGATCTTGTAAGCTGCTACGTAGCGGGGCAGGACGTCATCAAGGAAACCGCGTGCGGTGATCTTGGGGATGACGTTTTTCAGGAAGCCGGTGATCAACTCACCCTTTGAAGATTTGTCATAGATTGAGCGGATCTGGCGAAGCAGGTCGTCAAACGCGCTGCCGCCCAGAGCGGCCTCATGCTCGGCCCAGCGCTCAGAGTAAAAGCTTGCTTCTTCAGTTGTGAACTTTGACCTTTGGAACAGTTCGGTCTTGATGATGTCGTGTGCGCCCGGCTCCTTGCCGCGCGTGTTGAGTACACGGAAGACCTTGAAGCCCTGGTCCTTGTCGTTCACCACCACGCGAACCAGCGCGCAGCGATTCATCGTGACATCTGCCAAGGCATTTCGATCTGCGTCTGACAGGGCCTTCACGCGTTTCAGGAGCGTGCGGGCATTTTGGACCATGCGACGTTGGCTGTCACTGTCCCCGGACTCGCCATCCAACCGAAGCGTGGCCCCAGGAGTCTGAATCATGTGGCGGAAAAACGGGCCGTCCATATGGTTCAGTTGCAGGCGCCAACTCGCGGCCTCTCCCAGCATGGGGCGTGCCTCGTCAGCAATCAGAGCGTGAATTTCCGCACTTTTCGACGGGTCGGATTCAATGTCTCGCAGGACAGAGAGCAGGATGGTCAGCGTCGTGAGGCGCTGCTGACCGTCGACAATCTCCAGTAAGCCTTCTTCCGTGCCGCGGTTCAGAACCACAGCCCCGACAAAGTGGGGTGTGCCGGTTTCGGCGGCGTCAAGAAGGTCAGTCAGGAGTTCGCCAGCCTCGCGCTCCGTCCAGGAGTAACTTCTCTGGTAGGGCGGCATGCAGAGCCGTTCGCTGGGGCCGAAAATACTCTTGAGCGAGCTCTCCTGGGCACGTACGCCGAGATCCATACTGGCATCCTCTATACAAGCTTTGTGCCTAGCCCTTGCCAAGTGTCATCACAACGGCACATGAACGGCTTGCAACGCGTTTGCGGAAAAAGTGTGACAGGAGAGTAACGCAATGAAGCTGGTTCGGTTCGCAGAAAATGGTACCGCTCGCTATGGAGTTCTGGACGGGGACATCGTCCGGCCGACAGATGCGACAACTCTGCAAGATGCGCTGGCAATTACAGGATCAGACGCTTTGCCGGTTCCGTTGAAAACGCTCGATCTGCTGGCGCCGGTGGAGCGCCCCCGCAAGATTTTGGGGATTGGGGTGAACTATGCCGCCCATGCCGCCGAGAGTGTGAGTTTTGTGGATACAAAATCTCCGCAGGTGCAGAAATGGTTCAACAAGCAGGCGACATCGGCCAACAAGCCCTTCGGCCGCGTGCATCTACCCAAGGTTTCTGATCAGCTGGACTATGAAGTCGAGTTGGTTGTTGTCATCGGCAAGCATGGCCGGCACGTGCCACGTGAGCGGGCGATGGAAATCGTCGCCGGTTTTTGCGTCGGCTGTGACTACTCGGTGCGTGACTGGCAGCGCGCGAGCCAGACCATGATCATGGGCAAGGGGTTCGACACCCACGCCCCATTTGGTCCGGCTCTTGTGACACCGGACGAAATCGAGGATCTGGCCTCGGTGGAACTGCGCAGCTTTGTGAATGATGAGTTGCGCCAGACCGGTCATGTACGCGACATGATCCATGACATTCCTGCGCAGATTGCGCATCTTACTGCCGCCTTCACGCTGGAGCCGGGTGACCTCATCTTCACAGGTACGCCTGCGGGTGTTGGGGGTGGGTTCACCCCACCGAAGTGGCTGAAGGTGGGCGACCGGGTGCGTCTGGAAATTGATCAGGTCGGTGTCATCGAAAACGAAATCGTAACCGAACCCGGAGACACGCGGATCGGGTAGGGTGGGTACGATCATGAAATTTCGAGCTCTTGGAATTGTCGTATGCGCTACTGCGCTCGCCGCATGCAATCCGGTGACTTCCAAAGATGCCGAGACGGCACGAGTGGATTTGACTGTGCATTCGACAGATTTTGCGGTGCTGCCTTGCTCAAAGCGGAGTTTGCCCGGAGCCTGCGTCCATGTTCTGGCGGGCGGCAAACGGGTCGTATTCGGCGCGCCGGCGGGCATGACACTCGATATGACGCAAGCGAGTTTGCGGAATACCGACGCCGTCATGCTTCTATCCTTGCGCGGTGAGGATATTGAGGGCCTGGACGAGATGCGAAACGCAGCTTGGCGTGCCGGGCGGGAATCTTCTCTTCCGGTGGCGGGTCCATCCGGCACGGGTGACTTTCTAGGACTGCTTAATCGCGCCTATGAGGTGTCCGATGCGCTGATCTATGTCGAGGACCGTCCAGCCGGTGGGTTCGATGCGGCGCTGCTCGCTTTGTTGCCTGGAGACGGTGAGCAGGTGGCAACCGTTTTCGATACCGGCGATTTGCGTATCAGCAAGTTCGAAACCGGGACGGACCGAGCCTTCTATGTTGTGGACTATGTTGACCATACGGCGCTGATCGCGGGCTGTGGCATTGAACTGCCCGACTCGGTAACCGATGGAATTGATCTGGTGCTTGATTGCGAATCGAATTGGCCAACAGCAGATCCGGTTTTCGTGTTTCGTGATGGGGTGGTTAACTGAAAATCGGATCCAGACCTGCTTTTCCACAGTTCTCCGATCTGGGTTCAGATGTGGCTGTGCCAGTCGATCTGACCGCAAATGCGTCATTGTGCCGGCGATAGCTGCCCGTGATGCCAGCACTAATCGCCTTGTCCGCATGCGCGACGCCTGCCATGCTCGACTTGATGGGGATTGTGGCTTGTTTGCAACGGCGCTGTGACAGGATTGCCGCGGTCGACAAATTCCTCCAATTCCTCGCAATTCGTTAACCAATTGGGCCTAGCTGTTAACATTATTGGGTTGTATCGGGTGCTGACGTAATGACTTTTGTTCTGTTCCTTCTATACGCGGCCATCGGCGGCGGCGTCGGCTACGGCGTCTTCACGCTGACGGATGTCGGCCTGCCCATGTCGATTGCGGCGGGTGGCATCACCACGGCTTTGCTGGGGCAGATTCACCTACTCGCCAGTTCAGGACGCGCCACCAAGGACATCGATGACCGCATTGACCGGGTGGAGCGGACCGTTCGGGATTCCGCGGAACGTGTTGATGTCATTGAAGCGCGCACGGATGCCGTCGAGGCGACCGTCAAGCACGAATTGACCGAGCGCCGCGACGCGCTCGTGACCGAGATGAAGCAGCTGGAGAGCCTGATCGACCGGCTGTCCAAGAGCTTTGAAAACAAGTTGGCGGAAACGACCAGCACCGCGGTCGTGGCACCGGAAGAAGATGCTGTCCTGCGTGATGTGCGCGACGCGCTGAAGGATGGTCGTGTTGACCTGCACCTGCAGCCGATCGTGTCTCTGCCCCAGCGTCGTGTGTCCTTCTACGAG
>NZ_DFME01000026.1:25908-29939 GCF_002375605.1 Hyphomonas sp. UBA3601
CCCGCCTGCGTCGTCCGGATGGTTCCCTGGTTCTGCCAGCGGAATTTCTTGATGCTGCGCGCCGCGCCAAACTGATGGGCATCATCGACAATTTCACGCTGTTCCGGTGTGTCCAGATCGTGCGTCGCCTGGCTGAGCGTGACCGTCGCGTCGGCGTATTCTGCAATATTTCTGCGGCGTCGCTGGAAGACACAACCTTCTTCCCGATGTTCCTGGAATTCATCACCGAGAATCGTGACCTGTCCGGCGCGGTGATCTTCGAGATCACGGCAGACCGGTTCGAGACACGCTCGCGCGCCATGCGGGACAATATGGACAAGCTGACGGCGCTTGGTTTCCGCTTCTCAATTGACCACGCCGATAATCTGGGCCTCGACCTGCCACGGCTTCAATCGGCGGGCATTCGTTTCGTCAAGATGAATGGCACGAGTCTGATGGACCAGCTGCGCGACCCAACCGGTCCGCGCCCGGTCTCGTCGATCAACCGCCGCGTTGATGGAGAAGAAGTCAGCGCCGTGTTCTCGCGCTATGGCATCACAATGATTGCCGAGAAGATCGAGGATGAGGCCAGCGTTGTCGAGATTCTCGAATATGACATCCCGTACGGCCAGGGCCACGTATTCGGCGCGCCGCGCCCGATCAAGTCATCCCTGATGGAAGCCACAGCGCCGCCACAGGAGCTCGTCCAGCGCCTGTCGAATTTCGGCTAGGGCCGCCACCCGACCTTCAATATGCCCCATTTCCAAGCTGTCATCTCCGGTAAAGGAGGTGGCAGAATGAAACGTTTCGTACAGATCGGTACTGCGGCATCAATTCTCGCGACATCGGCTATGGCAGAGTCAGGCGCCGTTCAGCGCGTCGACGCGGACTTGCCAGGCCCCATCGAATTTGAGGCGCCTGAGGCGCTGCAAGCCATGACGGAAGGCGTTGTCTGGCTTGATCTGCGCATCGCGCCGGAGCTGGAACCAGCTATCATCCTGAAGGATGGCAATTATGGCAGTCTGGACGGATGCGAATTCGGACCGGTTGAGGCAGACATGGTCATGGTTGCAACGGGGTCTAACCACATGATCCTGGAAGTGCGCACAGGCGACCCTGAGCAGCACGCTGGAAACCTCTTGTCCTGCAATTATGATCCGAACCTGATCTCTGATGACGGGTTTGGCCATATGACCCGTCTGAAGGGATGCTTTTTTGCGCATGCCATTTCCATTCCAACGGCTGTGCACTGGCGCCTCAATCCCTTGCCGGCAGAGGCTTGCGGTTTTGGCGATTGACCGGCTTGGCGGTGCAGCCTAGGTCCAAATGCATGACACAATTGAAATTTCCGGGCGGCCTGTCCGAGATTGCTGGCCAGTATGACGCCATCCTGTGCGATGTCTGGGGCGTGATCCATAATGGCCGCGATGCCTTTGAAGAGGCTTGCGTGGCGCTGGTGAACTTTCGTGAACAAGGCGGAAAAGTCTGTCTCATCACGAATGCGCCCGTGCCAAAGCAGCAGGTCATCGACTATTTCCTCCCGCTTGGTGTGCCAACCGATGCCTATGATGACTGCGTCTCGTCCGGAGATGCGACCCGGGAAGAACTGGCCAAGCGCCGGGACAAGGTTTTCTGGGCGATGGGCGCGAATGCGCGGTGGGAGCGAGATCCGTACCTGTATCAAGGGCTCAACTTGAGCTTTGGCGAGCCGGACGAGTCCGATGTCCTGCTCTGCATCGGGCTGAGCGATTCCCTCAAGGACCATCCGTCCGATTATACCGATACGCTGAAACAGGGGGTCGACCGTAACATTCCGATGATCTGTGCCAATCCGGACAAGCAGGTGCGGATCGGCGGCCAGTTGCACTGGTGTGCCGGCGCACTGGCGGAAATCTATGAAGACCTTGGCGGATCCGTGATCTATCCCGGAAAGCCCCACGCAGCGATTTACGATCTCGCCGTTTCCCGTGTGGGTGACGCCGCCGCAAACAAGTCACGGGTCCTGTGCATTGGCGACAGCCCCACGACCGACATGCGCGGTGCGCGAATTCAGGGCTTTGATGGTCTCTATGTCGGGACTGGCCTGATAGAGCATGGTGCAGACTTCCAGGCAGAAGTTTCAGACCTCCTGGCGGACTATGGCGAGGAAGCAACCTACGCAATGACTGGCCTCAGATGGTGACGTGCTGCGCTGCAGCGTGTAACCAAACTGCCGAAAAGCAATCAGGAGCCCGAGTGGGATGAGCGAATTCACCGGTTACAAATATGAAGACCTCGACATCGGCATGTCTCACGAGACCGTGCATGTGATTACCGAGGATGATATTCAGCGTTTTGCGGAAGTCTCTGGTGACTTCAATCCGCTGCACATGTCGGACGACTTCGCCGCCAAGACGATTTTCGGCAAACGGATCGCGCATGGCGCGCTGACGGCCAGCTATATCTCCGGCATTCTGGGCAACAATCTTCCCGGTCCTGGGGCGATTTTCATCGGCCTGTCGATGCGTTTCAAACGCCCCGTTCACATCGGAGACGAAGTGATTGTGCGCGCAGAAGTGTCCGAGAAGAAGGAGCGTGGCAACCGTGTGACGTTGAAGGTTGACTGTACGGTGGACGGCAAGCGCGTTATTACGGGTGAAGCTGAAGTCGTGGCACCGCGCCGGGAGAGCTGATGAGCATCTTTGCTGACTATCGCGGTTTGCCTGAATCTGCACGGGGCGCGTCGATCGCTCTGGGCAATTTTGATGGCTTGCATGCGGGCCACAAAGCCGTGATTGCAGCTGCCCGCGAGGCTGGCGAAGGATCTTTTTCAGTGGCGACCTTTGAGCCGCCACCTCATGCCTATTTCCGCCCGTTGGATCCCCCTTTTCGGATATTCCGCCCTGAGCGGCGCAACGAGACGATATTGAACGAAGGCGCGGATTCGGTTTTTGAATTGCCGTTCAATGGGGAAATGGCGTCGAAGACGGATGAAGAGTTTGTCCGGCAAGTTCTGGTAGATGGCCTGGGCGTCAGCCATGTCTCCGTAGGGTTCGATTTCCGTTTCGGCAGAGGCCGAATGGGCCATGCGCAGCGCTTGTCGAGCCTTGGGCGCGCGCTCGGCTTTGGGGTGACCATTGTCGAAGAAGTCCAGAATGAAGACGAAAAAGCCTCATCAACCGCGATAAGACAGGCGCTGAGAGCCGGCGAACCGGAGCGAGCTGCGGAAATTCTGGGCTCGCCCTGGATCGCGGATGGCCCTGTGATGAAGGGCGAACAGAATGGACGCAAATTTGGCTATCCGACGGCCAATACAAATCTCGGCGATTTGATCCATCCAAAATATGGCGTCTATGCCGTAAAGGTGCGCATCGACCGGACAGGTGACTGGATGCCGGGCGTCGCAAATTTCGGGCGCACGCCCACCACGGGACTGCGCGACCCACTGCTTGAGGCACATATCTTTGATTTTGTAGGGGATATCTATGGTCGCTGGATTGAAGTCCAGATGCTGTCCTATCTGAGGCCGGAATTGAACTTTGACAGTCTGGATCTGATGGTGGTTCAGATGGGGAAGGACGAAATCGAAGCAAAGCGGCGGCTGAAAGCGTCCTGATTAACTCAGGTTATTGTCAATTCACCGCCATAATCCATTCGTAGACAACTGATGCACTGGTTAGAGGGACGACCATGTTGACACGGTTAGTGGTCACCGGACTTGCTCTGGCAATGGCGCCGCTTGCGATCGCGCAAGAGGCGCCTGTTGAGCCATCCGAGCCGGTGGAGATCGAACCGATTCAGATCATCCGGGCGGTCACGATGGATGATCTTCGGTTCCTGCTGGATGACATGGGCGCGCAGTTCATAGCGGCCGGCCGCACGGGCGACGGTGCACCCTTCGTATTCGGTGAGTTCGATGATGGCCTGACCTTTGGTGCATATGCCGTTTGCGCCGGGCCGGACGGCACGGATTGCCGGGGGCTCGAGCTGATGGCCGTGTATGGTTCAAGTGCGAGCAGTGATGTGATTTCGGGCATCGATCGCGACTATCCGGCGATCTCTCTTTACAAGTC
>NZ_DFME01000026.1:30147-30888 GCF_002375605.1 Hyphomonas sp. UBA3601
AATCTCGTGGAGAATGCGGCTGTGTTCCGGATGCTTTGCGGCAAGGTTTCTGAGCGTTTGGCGAGCCTCCCGGGGGCCGAAACGAAGGCTGAGTGGAAATAGTGACTCGTTAAGCCGCGCCTGCTACGGAAACGCCATGGCACGGATATGCTTCATTCGAATTAGCCGCCCGGCTGCGCGCTGACCCGGTTTCCGGGGCCGCGAAGCCGGGAGCCCATGCTCTGACTGCATGAAAAAAGCCGTGGCCATTGCCCGGCATTTCCGTACAACACGCCAAAACTGCCATAGGCCCGACATGACTGATTCCCTGACCGACCGCGATTATCGCGACACGCTGTTCCTGCCCGCCACCGAATTCCCGATGCGCGGCGGCCTGCCCAAGCGCGAGCCGGACTGGATCAAGCGCTGGGACGAACTGAAACTTTATGAAAAGCTGCGCGCGGATGCGAAAGCACGCGGCGCCAAGCCCTGGATCCTGCATGACGGCCCGCCATACGCGAACGGGCACATCCATCTCGGCACGGCGATGAACAAGATCGTCAAGGACATCATCGTGCGCTCGCACCAGATGACCGGCCATGACGCGGCCTACCTGCCGGGCTGGGACTGTCACGGCCTGCCGATCGAATGGAAGGTGGAAGAAGAATTTCGCAGCAAGAACCGCGGAAAGGATGATGTTCCGGGCGACGAGTTCCGCGCGGCCTGTCGCGCCTTTGCCCAGAAATGGGTAGACGTTCAGGC
>NZ_DFME01000026.1:31037-39438 GCF_002375605.1 Hyphomonas sp. UBA3601
GGCGAATTCCTGCGCATGGCGATGGGCGGTACGCTGGTGCGCGGCGCCAAGCCGATCATGTGGAGCCCGGTGGAGCGCACCGCGCTGGCCGAAGCGGAAGTAGAGTATCACGACCGCAAAGTTCCGGTGATCTGGGTGAAGTTTGGAGTCCCGTCCCGCGAGGACGGTGCAAAGCTGGTCATCTGGACCACAACTCCCTGGACCATCCCAGCCAACCAAGCTGTGTCCTTCAGCACGGACATCTCCTACGGTCTCTTCGAGGTCGAAACCGTGATGAGCGAGGAAGAACTGGGCTTTCCTCCGTACGCGGCTGCAGGTGACAAGCTGATCCTTGCGGACAAGTTGGCACAGGACGTACTCGATGCTGCCAAGGTTTCCGCCTTCAAACGTGTCGAAGATGTGGACCCGGCTGCACTCGGTTCGCTGGTTCACCCGCTGGCCAAGCTAGACCCCTTCTTCCAGCACGACGTGCCGCTGCTCGCAGGTGACCATGTCACCGACGATGCCGGTACAGGATTTGTCCACACGGCCCCGGCGCATGGTGAGGATGACTTCAATGCCTGGGTCTCGTCGGGTCGCAGGGCCTCTGATATCCGCGACATCGTCAGCCCTGATGGCGCTTATCAGCACCGTGACCTTCCCCAAGCGCTGCAAGGGCTCGACATCATCCGCACGTCCGGCAAGAAGCGGGGCGAGCAGGGCAAGGCGAACCCGGAAGTCATCAAGCTGCTGGCCGAGAGCGGGAACCTTCTGGCGCGCGGCATCACGACGATCCGCGATGCCCATTCCTGGCGCTCCAAGGCGCCGGTGATCCGCCGCGCGACGCCGCAATGGTTCATCTCGATGGACAAGCCCGGCCCAAACGGCAAGAGCCTGCGCGAGAATGCGCTGAAGGCGATTGAGGACACGGAATTCTTCCCGGCGGTTGGCCGCAACCGCCTGCAAAGCATGGTCGAAGGGCGCCCGGACTGGCTGATCAGCCGCCAGCGCAATTGGGGCGTGCCGATCACGATCTTCGTCAACAAGGATGGCCAGCCGCATACGGCGGCGCTGGAAGCGGATCAGGCAGAACAACTCAATGACGCCATCAAGGCGGCCATCGCCAAGGGCGGGGTCGAGGCCTGGTTCGATACGCCTGCGGAAGACTTCCTGTCGCCGCTGGGTCTGTCTGCAAACGCGTGGGACAAGGTCACGGACGTGCTCGACGTGTGGTTCGATAGCGGCACGACGCACGCCTTCGCCCTGCGCGAGCGTGGCATCATCGACGCAGAAACCGGACAGGCCGACCTCTACATGGAAGGCTCTGACCAACATCGCGGCTGGTTCCAGTCATCGCTTCTGGAATGCTGTGCGACGCGCGGCATGGCACCCTACAAGCGGGTGCTGACCCACGGTTTCATCGTCGATGCAGATGGCAAGAAGATGTCGAAATCAATCGGCAACACGATCGAACCCGAGCAAATTCAGAAGCAATACGGAATCGAAATTCTGCGCATCTGGACAGCCTCCGGCGACTATACGGAAGACCTGCGTATCTCCGACGAGATCATCAAGGGCTCGGTGGAATCCTATCGCAAGCTGCGCAACACGGTGCGCTACATGCTCGGTGCGCTCGACGGCTGGACCGAGGCGGAAGCCCTGCCGCGCGAAGACATGCCAAGCCTGGAACGCTGGGTGTTGCACCGTCTTGCTGAACTCGATGGCCAGATCCGCGCCGCGTATGACGTCTATGACTTCAAGCGCATCATGTCGCTGCTGATCAATTTCTGCGGCGTCGACCTGTCAGCGGTCTATTTCGACATCCGCAAGGACAGCTTGTATTGCGACCCACGGTTTGAGACCCAATCAGCATGGGACAATGCGACCGCCACCTATGGCAACCGCCGCCGCGCCGCGCGCACCGTCATGGCCGCCGTGCTCGAACGCCTGCTCACATGGCTAGCGCCTATCATGCCGTTCACGATGGAGGAGGCGTTTCTCGAGAGCCACATCAAGGATCGTGCGGAATCCGTGCACTTGCTGCAGTTCGCTGATACGCCAGACAGCTGGAAAGACGAGGCGCTGGCCGCGCGCTGGGCCAAGATCTTCACGGTTCGCCGTGTCGTCACCGGAGCATTGGAAGTCGAGCGCCGCGAGAAGCGGATCGGGGCATCGCTGGAAGCGGCACCCAAGGTGCACATTGCAGATCAGAACCTGATCGATGCGTTCAAGGGCGAAAGTCCCGCCGATATCTTCATTACATCCGGCGCCGAGCTGATCCACACATCCAATGGTAATGGCGGCGGGTTCACGCTGGACGACACAGATGGCGTGGTCGTCTATCCGGTGAAGGCGGATGGTATCAAGTGCCGACGTAGCTGGAAGTATTTCGACCCGGCGACCGCTGATCCGGTTTTCCCAGATATCACGCCGCGCGATGCATTGACCGTGAAGGCGTGGGACAAAGCCGCCGGATGAGTGCTCAGAATCGCTTGATCAGCCTGCTTGAAGCTGCAATCTGCGCGGGATGAAACTGAAAATCTCCAAACTCTGGGCTCTGGCGCTCATTCCCGTATTCGTGCTGGTAGACCAGTGGTCCAAATGGCTTGTGCTGGAAGAACCCCGGTTCAACGCGCTCACTTGCCTGGAGACCCGTCAGGGCTGCGGACATATCCCGCTGCCCGGTCCGATTGACCTGACCATGGTTTGGAACCGGGGTATGAGCTATGGCCTGTTCCAGTCCGATGGCATCGGGCGCTGGCTGTTGGCGCTCGTCATGTTGGTGATCGCGCTGGGCTTCCTGTACTGGCTTGTGCGCTATGCCGATCATTGGCTGTTGAAGTTGTCGCTGGCCATGGTTGTTGGCGGCGCGTTCGGCAATCTGATCGACCGGGTTCGGTTCGGAGCCGTTGTGGACTTCGTCAATGCCAATGAGTTGATGTTCCCATGGGTCTTCAACGTAGCCGATGCTGCAATTAGTGTGGGCGCGGTATTGCTGTTTGCCGACCAGTTCTTACTGTCGGGCCGGAAACAGGCTAAGAAACAGTCCTGAGTATTTTAATCGTGATGGCGAGGACGCCCTGATATGAAAAAACAGATTATCCTTCTGGCTACTGGTGTCGCAATGGCGGCTTCCACGGCCTGTACGTCATCCGGTGGCGGTTCGCGTACGCCGGACGAGTTCCGCGTTGTGACCATGGCTCCTCTGACCGTTCCGCCGAACTACAAGCTGCGACCGCCGGAAGCCGGCGGCGCCTTGCCACCGGAACTGGATGGCTCGCGCACTGAAGTCACCGCCGCCTTCGGCTCGACCATTGGCCGCAATGCCAGCGCGTCCGAGAAAGCCCTCGTGGCTGCTGCTGGCGCCAATGCGGTTGATCCGGTCATCCGCACGCAGGTCGACTATGAAGAGACCAAGACGATCCGCAAATCGACCAGCATTGCCGACCGCATCCTGTTCTGGCGGGCTGATGATGAGGAAACCGCTGAAGGCGTTGCTACCGATAATGCCACCGGTGGTGAACCGGTCGTGATCGAGCAATCCAGCGATGCGCCGCGCATCAAGTTGCCGGGAACCTGATACAATCTACGTAAAATGAGTCAGTCGAACACCTGAGAGGAACAACGCCCATGAAACGGATATTTGCCGGGGGGCTGTTCGCGCTCTCGGCTTTCGCATCCAGTGCCGTCGCAGACGAAAGCGCATGGACTCCGACCGTGTTCAATCTCGACAATGGCATGGAAGTCGTTGTTGTTCCTGACCATCGCGCGCCCGTCGTGACTCATATGGTGTGGTACAAAGTCGGCGCGGTCGACGAAGCCGAGGGAAAATCCGGCATCGCGCATCTGTTTGAACATGTCATGTTCAAGGAGACTGACGATCTCGCCCCAGGTGAGTTCGACAGCATCGTCTCGCGCAATGGCGGCGTCAGCAATGCCTTCACGAGTTGGGACTACACCGCCTATTTCGAGCGCGTCGCCAAGGACCAACTCGGTACGATGATGGCGCTCGAGGCCGAGCGCATGACCGATCTCGTCATCAATGACGATCCAGACGGTCCGTTCATTTCCGAACGCGATGTCGTGAAGGAAGAGCGTCGCCAGCGCATCGACAACAATCCCGGCGTGATCCTGCAGGAAATGGTCCTGTCCGAACTCTGGAAGGGCCATCCTTACGAGATCACGATCATCGGCAATATGGATGAAGTGGCGGCTCTGACGCCAGCGGACGGATTGGCCTTCTACAAGGAATACTACAGCCCTGAGAATGCGATTCTGGTCGTCGCTGGTGATGTGACGCCCGAAGAAGTGCGCGTCCTGGCCGAAGAGCATTATGGTACGATTGCGCCAACCGGTACGGCGCATGGCGAGCGTAAATGGGCCCCCGTTGCACCTCTGACCGAAACCAAGGAACTCGTCTATTCAGATCCGAAGGTTCGCCAGCCTAGCTGGAGCCGGTATTATTCCGGCACTTCCGAGACCCGCGACCGTGAACTTTCCTATGCGCTTGATGTCGGTCTCGAAGTCCTCGGCGGCGGCATGACCAGCCGCCTCTACCAGTCGCTGGTCGAAGACCAGCAGATTGCCATCAATGCCAACACGTATGCCTGGACGACGCTTCACGATGAAGGCCCCGCCATCATTACGGCAAGCCCGGCGCCCGGCGTCACACTGGACGTGTTGGAAACGGCCATCATGGCCGAGGTGGAGAAGGTGCTGGAAGAGGGCTTCACTGATGCCGAAGTCGAGCGGGCACGTAACAGTCTTGCCGCGCAGGCGATTTACGCCCGGGACAGCCAATCCAACATGGCCAACACATTCGGCTCCACGCTAGCCCTTGGTGGCTCGATTGAGGACGTGCTGGATTATCCGGACGCGATGCGTGCCATAACCACGGAACAGGCAATTGCCGCTGTGCGCGAAATCTTTGGCGCTGACCGCCACTATATTGAGGCACACTTGCTGCCTGCCGAGGGAGATTCCTGAGATGAAACCTTTTGACCTCATCATTGGTGCGGCCCTTGGTGTCGGGCTTGCGGCGTGCGCTTCTGTCGAGACGCAGGATGACTTGGCCAGTGTTGCCGATACGGCACCCGCAGAACTTGTTGAAGACAGCGGTCTGGATATCGTCGTCCACGAAGGGGATTTCGCCGAGATCGAACAATTTACCACGCCCGGCGGCGTGTCTGTCTGGCTGGTTTCCGAGCCATCCATCCCGATCCTGTCGGTGGCGATGGCGTGGGAAGGCGGCGAAGCGGCCGATCCGGAGGGCCTGGAAGGTCTGGCCGATGCGGTTGTCTATCACATGAATGAAGGCGCGGGCGATCTCGACTCGCTTGCCTTTCAGACCCGGATGGAAGATCTGAACATGAGCTTCGGTTGTAGCGCCTCGAGCGACTGGACCTCCTGCTCTGCGTCCATGCTCACCGACAATGCGGATGAGGCAATGAGCCTTGTGGCGCAAGCTTTCGAGGCGCCCCGTTTCGATGCGGGTCCGTTCGCCCGGTTCCAGCGGGAAAGGGAAGTTTCGTTGAACACGCGCGAGACGAATGCGCGCTATCTAGCGGGTCGGGCTGAGGCTCAGGCTATCTATCCTGACCACCCTTATGCGCGCGAAACGTCCGCCGAGAGTATCGCTGCCCTTACGCCAGAACTCGCCAAGGCGCACATGCGTAAACTGATGGTGAAAGACAGCCTGATTGTGACCGCCGTCGGTGCGATTACGCCGGAAGAGCTCGCCCCCATGCTTGATGCGATCGCGGAGAGCCTGCCAGAGAGCAATGATCTTCCGGAAACGCCTGAAATTACCTTCACGGTAGACGGTGCATTTGAGCCTGTGCTTATCGATCTGCCACAGCCGCAAAGCCTTGTGCGCTTTCTGGCACCAGGCCTCAAACGCGAAGATCCGGATTTCTTTACGGCCTATGTCGTAAACTACACATATGGTGGTGGTGGATTTGGCAGCAGACTGATGGAATCGCTGCGCGTTCAAAAAGGGCTGACCTATGGCGTCTACTCTTGGCTATCGTTTGACGACACCTATCAGAATTGGGGTGGCAGCGGCCAAACCAAGAATGAGAGTGTAGGTGAATTCGTAGAGGCACTATTGGCCGAAACCGCCTTGATCGCGGAAGAAGGCATTACGGCGGAAGAGCTTGCTGACGCGAAGGCCTACCTCACAGGCTCCTATCCATTGGCTTTCGACTCGAACGCCAAGATCGCGGGCCAGATGATGAGTGTCCGCCAGGACGAGCTGGGAGTGGATTATTTTGACCGGCGCAATGCCCTGATCGAAGCTGTCACGCTCGAGGATGCAAACCGCGTTGCTGCGGAATTCCTCCAGCCGGACCGTTTCAGCTTCATTGTGGTGGGCCAGCCTGAAGGGCTTGACTAGGCATCTCGCCTAATCCGCTGTCTTTCGCGGCGCTGACAGGCCGGTAGTCGATGCATCAAAGGCGCTGTCCCGGTTATAGCTATATAGCTCTGCCGGGCGGCCACCGGTGCTTGTTTCCATCGCACCTGTTCCAATGACAAAACCGGTCTTGTCCAAGGCGCGCCGGAAATTTTGTGTGTGCAGGGATAAACCCAAGATACCCTCGACGGCGCGTTGTAGTGACGACAGTGTAAACCGGTCAGGCATGAGCTCGAACACTACCGGTCGGTATTTGATCTTGCCGCGTAGGCGGGAGATGGCGGTGGCGAGGATGCGGCGGTGATCCGATGCCATAGGCTCGCCGAGGCGTACATCGGGTTCAGGCAAGCCAGCGTCACGGGCGCATTCGATGACCAGACCAGCTTCATAGAGCAATTCATAGCGGTCGAGCACGCGTTCTTCGATCCAACGGATTCCATCCAGCGCGAAAGCGGCGCGTGCGCGCTCCAGTCTACGTTCGTTTCCCGCCGCCCAGGTCATCAGGCGCGGCGCAATATGAGCATCGATGATGGCGGGTCTGCCACTGCGATGGTCTTCCCATGGAAAAAATCTGTACCAAGATTGCCAGCGCGCCTCAAAAGAGTCACCTGCCGGGCGCGCTTCGGGGGTTAGCGCAAGATAGCCGACAGAAATGACACGCGCATTTGGCGCTGTGCCAGCCAGCGTTGCTTCGGGTGTCTCCCGGTCTTTGTCCCCAAATGTGTAGAGTTGTTCAACATAACCGAGTTCGAAACCCGTCTGTTCCCGAACCCACCCTCTCAGCGAGAGGTCAAAAGTGCGGTGCCTGTCTGGGTCGAAGACGCCGAATGGGAGCGCATCCTCGCCTGTCTCGCGTTGGGTGATCAACACACGTGGCGCGTCCGCCTCCACGGCGACCATCACGGCAGACAGACCAATCAGCAACGGGGATGACTGTGTCATGTGGCAGTCTCTATTTGCTTGTTGATCTGGGCATAGCGCTTCAGGAATGTGGATTGTGCGTCCGGTACAGCTTTTGGTTTCAACCGCAATTTCGTGTCTTCGGGCGGTTTGCCGAACAGCTTGTTTGCTTCGTCCTCGGAAAACCCGGCCAACTGGATCGCCTCACTCCATGCGCAGATCAGGTCCGCTTTCTTGATCAGACGTTTCAGGCGTTGCGGTGTTACGGGAGCGAGGCCAAACCGAATATGGATGGCTTCCTGCAGACGCGCCTCAATGCTCTTGTAGCTTTCTCCCAGCAAGGCTTTGAAAGGAGAGATCATATCGCCGATGACGTATTCAGGGCTGTCATGCAGCAGGGCCGTCAGGCTTTGCTGTGGTGTCAGGTCAGGCTGCAAGGTGCGGCAGATCTTTTCCACAAGGACAGAATGTTCGGCCACTGAAAATGCATGTTCGCCGCGGGTTTGGCCATTCCAGCGGGCCACGCGCGCCAGACCGTGGGCAATGTCCTCGATTTCCACATCCATGGGCGAGGGATTTGCCAAATCGAGTCGGCGGCCGGACAACATGCGTTGCCAGACTCGTGGGGCCTTAACAGAATGCTTCACTCGAGACGTCATCACCCCCTTCTTTAAGCCATTTGTAATAGGGGTAAAGAAACGAGGGCATTCCGGTTACGAACTCGTCCCTTTTTCGCCCTGATTGGCAAATGCGCTGTTAAGGCGTTTCGGGCAAAAGGGGGATGTAAACAAGGGCTGCGTTCACGAATTCGCGGCCGACCCAAACAAGAGGTGACCATGCTGGATTCTTTGACGACTGTTGTATCTACCCAAGCCATTGCGTTCGGCGTATTGCTGATTGCGTGTAGCATCGTCGTTGTAGAAGCGGTACGTGCCAGCAAGGAAATCCTTTGGGGCGACATGTTCATGGACGATCTGGACGACTAGTTCAGGTCTTGGTCGCTCAAGCGGCTTTCTCAACAAATACCGTTCCGGCAGAATAGCCAGCACCAAACGAGCAGATCAGCCCGCGCTGGCCATGCTTGAAGTCGCCGGAATTCTTGTGGAATGC
>NZ_DFME01000026.1:39660-42379 GCF_002375605.1 Hyphomonas sp. UBA3601
CTTTCGTCCTCCGTCGCTTCGCGCCCCAGCACCTTGGACGAGATCAGGCGATTCATATTGGCATTTGCCTGATGCAGCCACATGCGGCGCAGACCTTCCGGCTTAATGTCCAGTTCTTCCATCTGCGACGCGATCATGTTCGCCACCATCGGCACGACTTCCTTGAAAACTTTGCGGCCTTCCTGAACGAACAGCTTGTCCGGCGCGTCGATGCCTTCTGGCGCGGCGCGGTTCAGGAACCCGAAATTGTTGCGGATATTGTTCGAGAACTGGGTCTTCAGTTTGGTGCCAAGAATCTTCCAATGGCCGACCGGTGCAATGCTCTCTTCCTCGACAAGGATAGCTGTGGCCACGTCGCCAAAGATGAAATGGCTGTCGCGATCCGTGAAATTCAGGTGGCCGGAACAGATTTCCGGATTCACCACCAGCACGGATTTCGCGCTACCGGACCGGATGAAGTCAGCTGCGGTCTGAATGCCGAATGTGGCCGACGAGCACGCCACATTCATGTCAAAGGCAAAGCCGCCACACCCCAATGCGTCCTGCACTTCGACCGCCATGGCGGGATAGGCGCGCTGCATGTTGGACGCGGCGCAGATAACGGCGTCAACGTCTTCGGCTTTGCGGCCCGAACGCTCCAGCGCATCGCGCGCGGCATTTACCGCAATCTCGGCCAATACGGAAATGCGATCATTCGGACGTTCGGCAATGCGCGGTGCCATGATGTCAGGATCCAGGATGCCGGCCTTGTCGATCACGAAGCGCGATTTGATGCCGGATGCCTTCTGGATGAACTCTACCGATGAATGGGTTTTCGGCTCGATCAATCCCGCGCTGATATCTGCCGCGCGTTCCCGGTTCCAGTTGTCAGCCCATACATTGTAGCTGTGAACCAATTCTTCATTGGAAATCGAGTTGGGCGGCGTCCAGAGACCTGTCGCCGAAATCACGGGTGTATTCATTCCTGCCCTCTATTCCAGAACCGCCGAAGTGCGGACCAATTCTGTTTGAGTCTACAAAGGTTTAGCTTGTCCGACAGTGTTGGACGAGATGCCGGGTTTGGCAAGAGCCGGTGGCTGTTCACTCGTCCGGCAGGCGCAGTCCGGAATCCGAGGTTTGACGCGCGTCTTCTCGCGAAATGCCCTGGGCCTCGTGGATGGCCTGACTTTCTTCAGCTGCCTTGCGTCTTTCGGCGCGAGACGCAGCTTCGCGTTCCTGTCGCGCCGTCATCAGAGCCATTTCCGTCTCAATGCATCGATCGCGGGTTTCCGGGTTGGGGGCTGTGCGGCACCGACTCCAGGCTTCCGCTCGATTGGTCTGATCGATTGAGGAAGTTGCGCACGCGACCAGCGTCGGCAGCGCGATGAGGGCAGCGGCAATCAAACTGGCTTTCATGAATCAGGTCTCCTGGACGGCGATGTGTCGGGGGCAGGCTACATCATGGTCATTGACCATGCCAACCGCCTGCGCCCATGCGTAGACGATTGTGGGGCCAACAAATTTGAACCCGCGTTTCTTGAGGTCTTTTGACATTGCAGCTGACCAACTGGTTTGGGTTGGTGCGTCCCGGAAATGCTTCCATTTATTGATGGTTGGCGTTCCGCCCACGACGCGCCAGCAATAGTCGGAAAAACCTTCCCCTGCCTCTTCCATGGCGAGATAGGCCTGGGCATTGCCAATCACGGCTTCGACCTTTTTTGGGCTGCGGATGATGCCGGGGTTTGTCAGCGCCTTGGCGGCGCGGGCAGGTGTCCAGCGGGCAATCTTTTCCGGATCGAAGTTATCGAACTCTTCGCGAATGCTGTCCCGCTTGCGGAGGATGGTGATCCAGGCGAGCCCGGCCTGCATGCCGTCCAGTTGCAGTTTTTCCCAGAGCGCGCGGCCATCCCTTTCAGGCACACCCCATTCGGTATCGTGGTAGTTTCGATATAGCTCGTCGGTAAGCGGGGCCCATGCGCAGGGAAAGGTTTCAGTCATGGGCTGGTTCCGCCAGATGCGCGTCGACTTCGGCGCGTTGCCATTCGGTCAAGTCAAAGGTGACGGCCGCGCCGTTGCAAGTGAATGATTTGCCATCCTGTTCGGCTTTGGCCAGTCGGTCGGTGCGGATGAGGGCAAGGCCGGCAGATCCAGCCACGCTGGTCACGGTGCCGATTGGGGCGTCCGCGAGAATATCCATGCCGGCTTCCAGCGCGTCGCCAGTGACTTTCACCGTGCGCTTGCGAATTTTGCCCTTGCGCTTCATGCGGCTCGCCACTTCCTGACCGACGAAACAGCCTTTCTTGTAGTCGATGCCGTTCATCATATCCATGTTGATATCGGTCGGGAAAACCTCTGATCCTCGATAGTCCGCGCCCCATTCCGGCACGCCCGCCGCGATCCGTGCGGCATGCCATTCCTGGGCCGGCATTTCGATGCCGGAGACGCCAACAGGTGTAATCGCGCGATGCGGCAATTGGGGGGAGCGGATGTCGATCCAGCTGCCTTCGGTCACGACATCCTCGGTAAGCCGGTCAATTGCGACGTCATTGCGCATCCTGAACATTTTCAGGCGCTTCTCCAGGTCATCGGCGGCGTCGGCATGGACGTCAATATAGATGTTTTCGAGCGCCAGCATGGCGAGATAATCCGCGATCACCTTGCCTTGCGGCGTCAGCAGCGCGCCATAGCGCATTTCTCCAGTCTGCCAGTTGTCGACCGAATGGGTCACGGTGCGCCCAAG
>NZ_DFME01000064.1:0-759 GCF_002375605.1 Hyphomonas sp. UBA3601
CCATTCATCGCCATGTCGCGGGCAAGCGCGGTCCAGTCGATATAGTAATCGAGCGAGGCCGGAATCTCTGTCCCGCTGTCGCGCGTCACTTCCTCGGCAAAGTCTGCGGCGCTGCGATATTCGCCTGCATAGTCTTCAAACGCGGCGTGAGCCTGTTCAAGGTCATCGCCGAATTCGCGGTAGAGTTTCGCTCCAAGGCTCCCGTGTTCGGTGATGAAGTCCGCAAGGGCGCAAACTGTCTCGAAGGAGGCATATTCGGAAATGCGCGCGCCTTCGAACCCCTCATAGTCATGAATTGACCATTCCTCCGCACCCGGTTCAGGCGACGCCGCCAGCATGGCGCGGACGCCCTGCATCATCTCGTCCGGTTCTGTCGCGTCGATCCACGCCCCGTGGAGCCGTCCATTATTATACGCGGCAAGACAGGCGACATAGATGCGGGGCGTGTCCCGCAAATCTGGTCCGGTCGCTGTTCCAAGGGGAGCGGGAGTCTCGTGTGAAGGGGTCATGTCAGCCTCGCAAAATTGAACCTCGCCCGCGTGCCTTTCCCGGCAGGCGGGAGGGGGCGGACGAAAGGTGCGGGCGCCCGGGCGTATGAGGGCCGGGGGCAAGGCGGAAAGGTAGGAGGCACGGAAAGAACCGGCGGACCCAGGTCACCGGCGCCTTGCGCGCGGGCCGCGCCCGGGCAGACGCGCCGTCCGCCCCCTCCCGGCTGCTGGGAAAGCTTGTCCACGCTTTCAAACACCAAACAGGCAGGCT
>NZ_DFME01000064.1:893-5698 GCF_002375605.1 Hyphomonas sp. UBA3601
AAACACCAAACAGGCAGGCTGGTGCCGTGGATACGAATCCTTCCAGACCCGACAGCCATGGCCTTGGATATACGAGACTTCCGGGAAGCTGACCGCGCAGCGCTGATTGCGCTTTGGGAGGCGTGTGCGCTGACCCGGCCATGGGACGACCCGAATGCAGACATGGACCGGTCGATCGCATCCCGCGATGCCACGATCCTCGTCGGTACATTAGATAACGATGTCATTGCCAGCGCCGTGGTCGGCCATGACGGCCATCGCGGCTGGATCTACTATCTGGCTGTCAGCCCAGACCGTAAAGCCTGCGGCCATGGGCGCGAAATGATGGCCGAAGCCGAGCTTTGGCTGACGGCGCGGGGGACGCCGAAGGTGCAGCTCATGGTGCGCGGGGAGAACGAGACCGCGACTGCCTTCTACAATGCCCTCGGCTACGAGCGCCAGGATGTGACCGTTCTCGGCAAATGGCTCATGCCCTCGCCCGAGGCAGATTGAGGTATCGAGAGGCCACGCGCGCCTGACCCCTCTGGCCGTAAGGCCAGTGGGAAGCAAAGCGCGGCCCCCGCCGGCGAGCCCCCGCAGCGCGCGGCGACCCGAACGGGTGGCCGCGTGACCGGAGACGAGCCGGGCCCGGTCAGGTGACGTGGACGAGGTGGAGGGCTCTCGTCTCCCGGACAGCCCCGCGTCAGCAGGCGGGGGAGGGGCGATGCTTACAAGTGCTTTGAGATACTAAGAGGTGTCTACCAGTTCGTAAGCCGCTAATCGAAATAGAGCGTTCGACCGGATGACGTCGTATGCGCTCTTCGATGTGCGGAGGGGCAGGTCAAAGGTTCTCTTCCAAAAGGGAGAAATATTCGCCGTCCCGAAGGCGCTGGCCCTTGGCGAGCAGGCGGGCCATTTCGGACTTCATGGCGGACGACGGTCCGCCCCATTCTTCCGAGATGCGCTTCTCACCATAGAAAATCGTCGCGGTTTCACGATAGGTGAGTCCCGCGTCGTGGGCATCCAAGGCGACAAGAGCGTTGCGATAGCCGAGGCCCTTGCGTGACCAGACAGGAGGCGACATGTCGTCGTCGCCGTAGACCTTCTGGGCACGGTTCAGCGCATTCACGTGATCCTGCATTGTGCTGAATCCCGAGATGGAGAATTCCATTTTTACAGGCTCGAGGGACAAGAGCGACTTGCCACTGCACCTGACCTGGATCGAGCACTTCTTACCTTTGACAAGGATGTGTTCGTGCTCGAAGGCATCCACGAGATGGATGATCTTGCAGAGGCGCGTGCTCTTTTCGAAGATTTCGTCGATCTCGCCGCGCTCTCTTTCACGCACGTGAACGGCGACCTTGCGGGGATAGGTCTTGTCGGACCAGAAGACATGCGTGGTAAGGGCCGACTGATCTGGGTTCGGAAAATAGAGAAGTCCCCAGTCTTCGGCTTGGCGGTCCTGCTCGCAAAGCCGGAGAAGCTGTATGTCACAACATGCCGTTCTTGTTTCAAAGTCAGGTTGCGCAGCATAGGCGGCGGCTTTCAGCGCGGAATTGCGCCGGGCGAATTCCCAGGCCCAGTTCCCGCGTGAGAGATTGGCGGTGTAGTCATACCTGGCGAGGGTATCGTTCAGGTCTTCTATCGTGTGAACAAGCATGGATCTGCCTCCCGCGTCAGGGGAATGCAGAAGGCGTGCCAATTTCAATTTATCATGGAAACTTCAAGGTTGCTCGCTTAGGTCAAAAGGCGATGAAAAAGTGCGCTCACCGAGCCAAAAGCACTGTACGCACATAAGCAGATTGAGCGTGTTCTGACTGCGCCGTTCGTCCAGACAGATTGAATCTCGCAGCCGTCACAATTACAACAGGCTGCATCGAGAGATTGATACCAGATAGATGATTGTAGTCTCGCATCGTGACCGCGATGCAAGACAACAGTCAATAAAGATTGGTCGCTCACGTCGCAAGTTTTTGAGTGGATTGTTGTTCTTTCAATATATCCAGGGCTACGTCGACGATCATATCTTCCTGGCCACCAACCATACGCCTACGTCCTAGTTCAACCAGGATTTCACGTGTATCGATCCCATAATCTTTCGCTGCCTTCTCTGAATGCCGGAGGAAGGACGAGTACACCCCGGCATAGCCCAGCGAGAGCGTTTCGCGATCAACGCGGACGGGGCGGTCCTGGAGTGGGCGGACAAGTTCCTCAGCGGCATCCATGAGCGCGAAAAGATCGCATCCATGCTTCCACCCCTTTCGCTCGGCGGCTGCGATGAACACCTCAAGCGGTGCGTTTCCGGCCCCGGCACCCATGCCGGCCAGCGAAGCATCCACGCGTCTTGCGCCATGTTGAACGCCGACAATGGAATTGGCGACGCCAAGCGACAGATTGTGGTGGGCGTGGATACCCCGTTCAGTTTCCGGCTTCAGGACTTTTTCGTAGGCTTGAAGCCGTGCGATGTATCCATCCATGTCGAGCGCGCCGCCACTATCGGTGACATAGATACATTCGGCACCATAGCTTTCCATCATGGCGGCTTGTTCAGCCAATTTCTCAGGCTCAACCATGTGGGACATCATAAGAAAGCCAACCGTGTCCATACCCAGATCTCTGGCAACACCGATATGCTGTTTCGATACGTCGGCTTCCGTGCAGTGTGTGGCGATCCTGACAGACCTGACGCCAAGCTTGTAGGCATGCTTCAGCTCCTCGATCGTTCCGATCCCGGGAAGGAGGAGCGTGGTCAGTTTCGCCGTTTTCACTGAATCTGCGACGGCTTCAATCCACTCCCAGTCTGTGTGGGCACCAAAACCATAATTGAAGCTTGAGCCATTCAGGCCGTCTCCATGTGCAATCTCGATTGCGTCGACCCCGGCCTGGTCAAGGGCGGCGGCAATCTTGCTGACGTGCTCGATACCGTATTGGTGTCGGATCGCATGCATCCCGTCGCGCAGAGTGACGTCCTGAATGTAAAGATTGTCGGATTTTGGATCGAACGCCATCAGGCAGTCTCCTTGGCTAGCCGCTGCGCGGCGATCTTCTCAGCGGTCGCAATGCCAGCTGACGTCATTATGTCGAGATTTCCCGCGTATGCAGGCAAGTAGTGGGCCGCACCCTCGACTTCCAGGAAGACGCTGGTCTTGATGCCTTCAAACGTGCCCAGGCCCGGAATCTTGACCGGGTTGTTCGAGCCGAACCGTTCGAACTGAACCTTTTGCTTCATCCGATAGCCGGGCACATAGGCATTGACCTTTGCAACCATTGCTTCGATTGAGGCCTCAATTGTCGGCTCATCTGCGCCACTAGAGAGGGTGAATACCGTATCGCGCATGATCATCGGAGGCTCCGCCGGGTTCAGGACGATTATGGCTTTGCCTTTCCGGGCTCCTCCAACCTCTTCTATACCCTTTGAGGTGGTCTCGGTGAATTCATCAATGTTGGCCCGCGTTCCCGGCCCGGCTGACTTGGAGGCGATGGAAGCGACGATCTCCGCATAGTGGACTGTCGCGACGGATGCTACTGCTGCCACGATTGGGATCGTCGCCTGCCCGCCGCAAGTGACCATGTTGACATTTGACGCATCCAGATGCGCGTCACCATTGACGACGGGTATGACATACGGCCCGATCGCCGCAGGCGTGAGGTCGATCATCACCTTTCCGGCGGACGTGACGACTTCATTGTGCCGCTTGTGTGCGCCAGCAGATGTCGCATCAAAGACAATTCCGATTTCGGGCCACACGTCGAGCTTAACGAGACCCTCAATTCCTTCATGCGTGGTCGCGATACCCATGCGCTTTGCCCGGGCAAGGCCGTCCGAGTCGGGATCGATCCCGACCATCGCGCCCATTTCGAGACCCTTTGACTTGCGTATGACCTTGATCATGAGGTCAGTTCCGATATTTCCGGATCCGATGATCGCAACCTTGGTCTTCTTGAGAGTTGTCATTTCCAATGTCTCCTATTTAGCCGCAATTGCGAGGCGAACCGACCCAATACCTTCGATATCTGCTTCAAACAGATCACCAGGCTCCATTGAGGCCATCGGGCCAAGAGCACCTGTCAGAACGACGTCGCCGGCCTTGAGAGGTGCTCCGAGCTCTGCGCATTTTCGTGCGAGCCAGAGTGCGGCGTTTAGCGGATTTCCAAGGCACGCGATGCCGGCGCCATATGAAACCGGGCGTCCATTGCATTTCATCACCATGCCAGCATTGACGAGATCAAGCCCATGCAGTGCACGAACAGGACCGCCCAGGACATATAGGCCTGATGAGGCGTTATCCGCGATCGTATCCGAAATGCGGATATCCCAGTCCTTGATACGACTGCCCACAATTTCGATGGCAGGCACGACGTGGTCTATGGCTCGGATCAGTTCGCTTGGCGTTGTATCCTGCGCGTTGATGTCCCTGCCGAGTATAACGGCTATTTCAGCCTCGGCCTTGGGTTGTTGAGTTGCTGACAACGGAATTTCATCACCGTCGCAATATTCCATATCCGCATAGAGGACGCCAAAATCGGGCTGGTCTACGCCAAGTTGATTTTGGACTGCCGCTGACGTCAGGCCAATTTTCCGGCCAACAATCCGTCGCCCTGCGGATACCCACCGGGCTGTGTTGATCGCCTGGACCTCGTATCCGGCTTGCGGATCAAGACCAATGAGATCACGCACTGGCGCGCAGTAGGTTTGTCCAGCGTGTGCGTTGAACAGTGCATCCGCAGCCTTTTGAATTTCATCTCTGGAGATCATGGTCTGGTTCGCGTCCGTAAGTAACTTGGAATGTAGATCGCTAACTACGCGATATACTTGACACTGCAAT
>NZ_DFME01000117.1:0-439 GCF_002375605.1 Hyphomonas sp. UBA3601
TGGGTCGTCGTCTCAGCCAGAAGCGATGACGCGCAGTGGGCTCAGACCCAAGGATTTGTCGGGCGGGATTGGCCTTTATTGAAGCAGATTGCAGGGCTGCCCGGCGATGAAATCTGCCGTTGGGACACGCAGCTTCTGATCAATGGAAAAGTCGGGGGAGAGGCGCGATTGCGAGACTCTTCGGGGCGGGATTTGCCGTCCTGGGAGGGCTGTATGGTGCTTGGGCAAGACCAGCTCTTCCTGATGAATGCGCACCCGGACTCCCTCGATGGACGCTATTTCGGACCCGTTGAAATCCATGATCTCGTTGGCGTGGCGCGTCTGATCCTTGCTTGGCGGTGATCAGAGATGGCGGCGTATTCCGGCATATGGCGGCAATTTGCGGCGAAAGGTGGCATGGGATGGGCCAGCGAACCCGAACGGGCAAGATTAAAGGATG
>NZ_DFME01000117.1:563-4123 GCF_002375605.1 Hyphomonas sp. UBA3601
GTCCATCTAATGCCTTGTCTGCACGTCTTTTTTTCGTCGCCTTTTGCCGCAATTTGCGACATACAGGTTATGTGTGTTTTCCCATGAACATTGGGGATTGGGTGTCATACGCGCGGTATCGGCGTAGATGAAAGGGGACAGTGACTTCACCCCGCGCCTTGGGCGTATCCGAGATCGCGGCGAGGCTGGTGGGAAGTCATTTCGGCGTCAGGTGAAACGAGTTGCCGCCCGGCTTAGTAGACCGTCAAGCAAGCGCGGTTTTACCGGACGCAATAATGGCCGCGGAAATGGGGCGACGCCGCAAGCAATGCAAACGCTTCGGCAGATCAGCCGCGCACGCATGCGCCGCGTCATTGTGAAAGTCCATATTGCACGGGCGCGGGGAGGGGGTGGTGTGCGCGCATTTTCTGAGCATGTACGATACATCCAGCGTGACGGCGTTGAGCGCGATGGCAGCGGTGGCAAACTGTATGGGCCTGAGGGTGACGACATTGATGGCCGGGCATTTGCCGAGCGCAGTGGAAATGACCGGCACCAGTTCAGGCTGACGGTCTCAGCAGAAGATGGCGCCGAGCTCGGCGACTTAAAGACCAGTGCACGCGCGCTGATGGCTGCGATGGAGCGTGATCTTGGGACACCGCTCGACTGGGTTGCCGTCGATCACCACAATACAGGCCACTCTCACACCCATATTGTCATCAGGGGCAAAGATGCTCGCGGCAAGGATCTTGTGATTGCCAGAAATTATCTGACGAAGGGAATCAGGGGACGCGCGAAGCAGATCGTGACAGGTTTGCTCGGACCTCGCCGCGACTTGGAGATCGCCGCTGCCCAACAACATGAAGCGACGCAGGATCGGTTCACATCGCTGGACCGGGAGCTTGAGAAACAGGCAGTTGCGAACTGGATTGAGGTTGCACCCGCCCATCGTTCCGGTGATCGCTTTCGCCGGAGCCTTCAGCTTCAGCGCTTGCGGCATTTGGAAAGTCTGCATTTTGCAACTGAAACGAGCCGAGGCGTCTGGCAGCTGAAAGAAGGCTGGCAGACCGCGCTAAAAGCGATGGGACGGCGCGGCGATATTGTCCGAACGCTCAGCGCGGGTCTGGAACCTGGAGAGACTGCGCGGGGCGTACGTTTCTTTGAAGAACGGCCGAGTGATGCGAAGCCAATAACAGGTGTTGTCTTGTCTCAGGGACCAGACGATGAATTGCGCGGTACGCGCTTCCTTCTGATCGAAGACCTTGAAGGTACGCGCTGGCATGTGCCTGCTGGCGGCGTAGAGCCCGGTGGTTTGCCACCACGCGGGGCAATTGTTGAAGTCGCACCGTCTCAGCCCGCGCCGCGAGCCTCGGATAAGGTCATTGCACAGATAGCCGGGCAGACAGGCGGATACTATTCTGACGCGCTGCACGCTGAGGCCGAACCAACCGCGTCTCACAATTACCGGGAAGCTCACAAACGACGGCTCGAAGCCTTAAGGCGAGCGGGATTTGTGACGCGCCGCAAGGATGGCGTCTGGGAGATTGGTGAGGACTATTTGGACAAGGCGACGCAATATGAAACGAGACAAGGTGGGCGCACAAAGCTCAAGGTGCGGTCTTGGATGACACTGGACGCCCAGACCAAGGCCCATGCTGAGACGTGGCTGGATGGAAGGATTGCAGAGGCGGCAAATCCGTACAGGAGATTTGCCAAGGCGCAGCTGGCCCGTCTCAGCTTCTTGCGTGACCGAGGATTGCTTAGGGCGGATGAAGGTCAGCTCTCAGATGAGACACGTAAGCGCCTCCGAGAAGAAGAGCTCAGGCGAGCAGGCGCCTTTGAAGCGGAAAGGAGCGGCAGATCTCAGGTTACGCTGTCAAAAGGTGAACAATTTGAAGGCAAGTTTGAAAAGACCGTCGATCTCGCGTCCGGGCGAAGAGCGCTCATTGGAAGTGAGACAACTTTTGCGCTGGTGCCGTGGCGGCCGGAAATGGAGCGACACCGGGGACGATCCCTGATCATCGAACAAAAGGCAAAAAATCTGTCCTGGTCATTTCCATCCGGCAGAGGGCGAGGCCTGTCGCGATAGCGCTTTTGCAAAGTGTTGCCGGCATTTGCCGCCATTCTCACTGTGCGGGCGATAAAAGACGCGAGACATTGGGTGCGTTTTTATCACGCGGAGTATGACGATCGATGTCGCCGTCCAAAATCCTGATTGGCCAGTTTCTCATTGTGCTATCGATAATTGTGCTGACCCTGTGGGGAGCGACGCAATGGGTTGCGCATGAGCTTGGCTATCAGGCAGCGCTCGGGCGGCCATGGTTCGTGTTGGACGGACAGCCAGTCTATCGGCCCTGGAGACTGTTCCAATGGTGGTATGCCTATGAGGCGTATGCCCCGGAGGTTTTTGCCAAAGGTGGGGCGATTTCGGCAAGTGGCGGCCTGCTCGGCATTCTGGCGGCGGTTGTCGGGTCGGTCTGGCGTTCGCGCTGGGAACGCCGCGTGACGACCTACGGCTCATCGCGGTGGGCAGGCCGCCGCGATCTTGTGCGGGCGAGACTGCTGGGCGGTGACGGCGTCTTCCTTGGTACGTGGAAAGGCAAATATCTCCGTCATGACGGCCCGGAACATGTGCTTGCTTTCGCGCCAACGCGGTCTGGTAAAGGGGTTGGCCTTGTTGTTCCGACGTTGCTGTCCTGGACAGGAAGCGCTGTCATTCATGACGTCAAGGGCGAGAACTGGGACCTGACATCAGGCTGGCGCTCGAAACTCGGCCCATGCATCCGGTTTGATCCAACGGATGTGAACTCCCCGCGATATAATCCGTTGATGGAAGTTCGGCGCGGACCGAATGAAGTACGCGATGTACAGAATATTGCCGACATCCTTGTGGATCCGGAAGGCTCGCTTGAGCGCCGCAGCCATTGGGAGAAGACCGGACATGCTTTGCTGGTTGGCGTCATTTTGCATGTGCTCTACGCCGAAAAAGACAAGACGCTGGCAGGATGTGCGTCATTCTTGTCGGATCCCTCGCGGCCCTTCAAGGAAACGCTCTCGCGGATGATGAACACAAAGCATCTCGCCCGCGGGGACGGGGCGCGGTCGGTTCACCCCGTTGTCGCTCAGGCGGCACGCGAACTTCTGAACAAGGCTGAGAATGAACGCTCAGGCGTTTTGTCAACGGCGCTCAGTTTCTTGTCGCTTTACCGTGATCCTGTGGTGGCCGCAGTTACATCTGAGAGCGATTGGCGGATCAGCGATCTGGTGGAGGGAGCGCGGCCCGTCTCGCTTTATCTTGTGGTTCCGCCCTCGGATTTGTCGCGGACGAAACCACTTATGCGGCTGGTGCTCAATCAGATCGGGCGGCGGCTGACCGAGACGCTTCCAGATTCGGGTCGCCGGAAAGTGCTTCTGATGCTGGATGAGTTCCCGGCCTTGGGGCGGCTCGATTTTTTTGAATGTGCGCTCGCCTTTATGGCAGGGTACGGTGTTCGCGCCTTTCTGATTGCGCAATCCCTGAACCAGATCGAAAAAGCTTATGGGCCGAACAATGCAATTCTCGACAATTGCCATGTGCGGGT
>NZ_DFME01000117.1:4228-5115 GCF_002375605.1 Hyphomonas sp. UBA3601
CTCGACAATTGCCATGTGCGGGTCGCCTTCGCGACCAACGATGAGCGCACGGCCAAGCGGATATCCGAAGCGCTCGGAACCAAGACAGAACAGCGATCCCAGAAAAACTATACAGGCCACAGATTGGCACCCTGGTTATCGCACATGATGGTGTCGCGTCAGGAGACCCAGCGCCAGTTGCTGACGCCCGGTGAGATCATGCAGCTCCCGCCCGACAGGGAAGTGGTCATGGTGTCAGGCGCTGCGCCCGTGCTCGCAGACAAGCTGCGCTATTTTGAGGACCGGAATTTCACGACGCGGGTTCTGTCACCGGCTGCTTGCGAGCCAGACGATAGTAAGAACACGTCGGAATGGTCAGATTTCATCGCAGAGCAAGGTTTCGAAGAGGGTAGCATGGCTACAGTGTCGGATGACGACGCCGGCCGAGAATTGCGCCACCAGTTGGAGCGCGAAGATGTGCTGAGTCACAATATTGGGGAACCCGGAGGTCATGAAGTGGAAGATGATCCTGCCGATCCGGCGGTGGCTCAGCACCTCGACGCTGTGCGCCAGGCGCTGGCGCTCGATGAAGTCGATCAGGATGTGATACCGGGGTGGTGAGCGATGAAACGAAATCGAATTAACATTCGCGTTACTGATGCGCTTTGGGAGAAGCTGGTGCTAGAGGCAAGCCTGCACGACGCAAGTATGACGGCCATCATCGAGATGGCTCTCATGCAATACTTCCATCCCGATCAGGTCGAGCGGCGTGATAGTGAGCTTCTTACACGCATGGACAGGTACGATGCGCGCCAGGACCGGATTGAAACCGACATTCGACTCTGCACAGAAACACTTGCCCAATATGTCTTGTACTGGCTCACGCGTATGGAGCCTTTGCCAGAGGC
>NZ_DFME01000117.1:5275-8922 GCF_002375605.1 Hyphomonas sp. UBA3601
ATGCGCTGGGCAAGCGCAGATATGATCACTTCGTGCAGCAGGTGGCGAGGCGGATGGTCAGGTTGAAAGAACCAGGATCCGTAGTCTCCGACGACTGATGTTAGGCTAAGAGAAAGATGCTCATACCGGTCGTTTATCGACAGGTATTGGCCTGGCCGGTATCAGTGACTGCAACAGTCCCAGCCTTGCCTTGGTTCCGCCTAGACTGTCCCAGACTCCGATTGTTCATCGGTAAGTACAAGGATAGTCTCCCCTATTTTTAACCGTTAAGGCTCTCTCGTATCGCGGAATGACGATCTGTTGGCGTGAACTGGTATGACTCTAACAGAGCGATCTTTCACCAGATTTCATAATCTACTTTCGCGTCCTTATGCATCATAGCGTGGAACGGAAACACGGAGAACAAAAGGGCTCTTGGGAGGATAAATATGAACCAGAAGTTTAGATTCAATTTAAGCGGCGCAGCAATTTTGCCGATCGCCATTGCCCTTGCCGCGCCAGCCTATGGGCAAGTGGCAGATGTCCCTGCCGAAACAGAAGCGGAGCGGGAAGCAAGACTGACAACAGTGACTGTTACGGCACGTAAACGGGACGAGACGCTGATCAATGCTCCAGTGGCCGTGACCGCCGTTTCCGGAGCAGAGCTGGAAGCGCAAGGGGTCACGAACCTTGAGCAGATTTCCGCGCGCGTGCCGGGCCTGCAGGTCGGTCGGGGAGCGCAAACCTCGAACATCTTTATCCGAGGTGTCGGATCCGGAATCAACAAGGGGTTCGAGCAATCGGTTGGCCTTTATGTGGATGGCGTTTATCAGCCGCGCAGCCGCCAATTCTCACAGTCCCAGTTCGACCTGCAGCAAGTCGAGGTTCTGCGTGGGCCCCAGGGCGTTCTATTCGGTAAGAACACGGTTGCTGGCGCGATCAAGCTTGAAACGGCCTCGCCAGAAGTCGGGGAAGAACTCAATGGTTGGGTCGGTGTCGCCTGGGAACCAGAATTCAATACGCAAAGCTACTCGGGCGTCTTTTCCGCGGGCTTGGCGGATAATTTGGCAGGCCGGTTGGCAATTCGTTATACGACGACTGACGGATATGTTGAGAACCGTGTCTTTGATCGCGACGAAGCCGAGCGCGAAGACATGTTCGCCCGGGCGACGCTCGCCTGGCAACCAACGGAGAGTTTAAACGTTGAGACGAAACTGAGCTATCTTGAAATGGACGGGGTCGGTAAGGAGCTTACCATTAATGCGATTGATGATCGCCTGCCGACGCCTAGCACGATAGCGCTCTCACAAATGCTTCATCCAGACTTTGGAGTTTCTACTGGAGATACCGCTTATGTCAGCTTCAACGGCAATCCCGCATTCCGTGTCGGCGACCCTCCAATCTCCGACACGGAGACAACTGAATCATTGAGCGGATCTGTGAAGGCAGAATGGGAGTTCGATAACTTTACCCTCACTTCGATTACTGGCTACTCCTCTTTCGATTTCGCTCAACATCACGATGTGGATTTTCTGCCTGTCAGCTTCATTCACAATCTTGATGAAGAAGAACTGGACATGTTTAGCCAGGAACTTCGCATTGCCACAGACTGGGATGGGCGCATAAATTTCTTGGGCGGGCTGTATTATGAAAACCAGGATGCTTATATTGAAGAGACAACGGCGTTCAATGGCACATTTGGCGTTTTGCCAACATCGATTTTGCCCGGCGGTATTGTTAACGTTGCTCAACGCACTTTCTTCGATCAACAAGCCGAAACGATTGCGCTTTTTGGCGAGCTTGGCATTGACCTGACCGACAGCGTCACACTTGAACTAGGTTTGCGTTACTCCGAAGATGAGAAGAGCATCGATAAGAGTGTTGTTGTTGGAGCCGGCACACCCCGAGACTTCGTTGGCCTTGTCACACCCGCAGACACGATCGGGTCTGCCGATCTAACCGAATATCTAACCGCCGCCGCTACTGTTGGGGGTGCAGATGGATTGAACTCTGCAACGACTTTTGCCGCATTGCTCAACCGCTTTGCTGCTGACCTCAACGATACGCGAACAGAAGATCATCTTGATCCATCTGTAAAACTGCGCTGGCAGTATGCTGACAACGGGTCGGCCTATATTTCCTATTCCACTGGCTATAAATCTGGTGGTTACAATTTCAGTCCTGACACGGCGGAACCGGATGGGAGCCCGCGTCCGGGTCATGAATTTGAGGATGAGAAAGTCACGGCTTGGGAAGCTGGTATCAAGCACCAGTTCATGGGTGACCGTGCTCGCATCGGGGCAATCATTTTCCGAAGCGAGTTAGAAGACCTGCAGGTAACCTCGTGGAGTGGGACAAGCTTCGTGGTTGGGAACGCGGCTGAACTTCAAGTGCAGGGGCTGGAACTTGATGGCCAGTTCCTTCTCAGCGACGAAATCGAGATTGGCGGTGCGTTCGCCTATCTCGATCACGAATTCCAGTCCTTCCCAGGGGCAGGGTGTTCAGTGATCGAAACGGGCTTGGGCACATGCCCGGATTCTGCAGGTGTGGGTACCAAGGACCTTGCCGGCGAACGCGGGGCCTTTGCGCCCGAGTTCAGTGGTAACGTCTATCTCGCCTTCAATCGCAGTTTCGAGAATTTCGATCTGAATGCCCGGATTGGAGCCAACTTCAAGGACGAGATGTTCCTGGATGGCGACCTCGACCCGAACGCGTTTCAGGAAGGATATACGAAATTCGATGCTCATGTCGGGGTGGAGTTTGGCCGCTACGAATTCCGTGTATTCGGTCGCAACCTAACCGATGAAGCCACCTATACCGCCTCGGTCGACGCGCCACTCAGCCCGGGCGTGTATGTTGGCTGGATCGAAGAGCCGCGCGTGATTGGTGCCGAAGGCCGTATAAATTTCTGATCGTCTTGTAGCAGCCTCCTTTCCATCGAAGGGAGGCTGCTCCAGACTTGAGCAGTTGAAAGCTGACAATAGCAGGTCAGGAGCTTGCGAACATGAAACTCGATGGAAAAGTCGCTGTGGTTACAGGTGGTGCCTCTGGACTAGGCGCTGCTGCGGCGCGCAGTTTTGTTGAGCAGGGCGCACGCGTCGCGCTCTTCGATCTGAGCGAAGTCGCAGGAAACGCGCTCTGTGGCGAACTTGGAAACAAGGTCTGCCAGTTCTTCAAGGTCGATGTGACCGATGATCAATCGGTTGCGGATGCGGTGACAAATACCGTCGAGAAATTCGGGGCCATTCAGATTGCTGTCAACGCGGCAGGCATTCCGGCACCGACCAAAATTCTCGACCGGGACGGCAACCCTTGTCAGCTCGACAAGTTCACCAAGGTGATCATGGTCAACCTCGTCGGCACGTTCAACGTCATGAGTAAATGCGTCGCCGTCATGGCGAGGAACGCACCAGACGATCTGGGCGAGCGGGGAGTCGTTATCAATGTGTCATCCGGTGCCGCCTATGAAGGGCAAATAGGTCAGGCCGGCTATTCAGCGTCCAAGGCGGGTGTGATCGGTATGAACATGCCGGCGGCGCGGGAACTCGGAGCCGTCGGCGTCCGTGTCAACGCGATCGCACCGGGGCTGTTTTTGACACAGATGGTGAAGAGTCTGGGTGAGAAGGTGGTCGTTTCACTGGTCGACACTGTCGAGGCGCCACGCCGCG
>NZ_DFME01000117.1:9039-16425 GCF_002375605.1 Hyphomonas sp. UBA3601
CCGCGCCGGAGACCCCATGGAATTTGCACACGCATGCCAGTTCATCGTCGAGAATGGATACTTGAATGGTGAAACAATTCGCCTCGATGCGGCAACACGTTTGAGGGCGAGATAGTGGGGATTGAAACCGGCATCACCGAGCTTGAGAGGATATTCACCCTGCAGCGTTCCCTCACGCGAGAGCAGGTGTCCTGCAGCTATGAAACCCGGATGGACCTGCTGGCTCGTCTTGGGAAAATGTTCGAGACGCATGAAGACGAACTCATTAACGCGGTTACGGCTGATTTCGGAATACGCAGCCGGTATGAAACCATCCTGACAGACATCATGCTGGTTCTGTCGGATGTGAAATTTGCACGGCGCCATTTAAAACACTGGATGAAGCCGCGCAGTGTCAAAACTGACACGTTTGGATTGCCGGGATCTTCGCGGCTAATTCCGCAACCCCTTGGTGTCGTCGGCATTCTCGGAACCTGGAACTATCCCTATGGCACAGTATTCGCCGGTGCGGCGGGTGCGTTGGCGGCTGGCAACCGGATTATTGCCAAGCCAAGTGAAATTTCGGCTCATTCAGCTGAAATTTCGCAGCGTCTTGTTCGCAAGTATTTTTCAGAAGAAGAGATGGCAGTGGTAATCGGCGGCCCGGATGTCGCGCAGCAGATGACGTCTCTTCCATTCGATCATATTCTCTTCACCGGTTCGCCCAATACAGGTAAAAAAGTCGCCCAGTCGGCCGCAGCCAATTTGACACCAGTGACGCTTGAGCTTGGCGGCAAGTGCCCCATTATCATTGATAAAAGTGCTCATTTTCCAGAAGTCGCGCAGAGCCTTGTTTTCGGCAAGCTCCTCAACGCAGGACAAACGTGCATCGGTGTCGACTACGCATTCGTTCCAGAAGGGAGTGTAGAAGACTTTGTGTCAGCGCTCGCCAGGCAGGTGCACAAGTGTTTTGGCGAGATCGAAGCCAATCAGGACTATACAAGCATTATAAATCACCGGCAGTTTGACCGTTTGCGGGGACTGGTTGAAGACGCCCGCGCAAAAGGTGCCGGAGTGACCAATCTCGCAGGCAGTGGCGATGGCATGTTCGAGGCTGCTCATCGAATAGCCCCGCTGGCTGTGACCAATGTTGCAAGCGATATGGGGCTGATGCAGGAAGAGATTTTCGGGCCGATTCTGCCGATCCTGACCTATCGTACGGAAGACGAAGTAATCGAGTACATCAATGCTGGCGAGCGGCCACTGGCACTTTACTATTTCGGTAAAGACAGTGCAGGTCGACGAAAAATCCTTGGCGAAACCCATGCTGGCGGCGTGACCCTGAACGGCACGGTGATGCACGTCTTCCAGCGCCGTCTTCCATTTGGCGGCATCGGGCAAAGCGGGATCGGATCCTATTTGGGGCCGGGAAGTTTCGAGCGGTTCAGTCATTTGAAGCCGGTGTTCTCACAATCGAAGATCAGTGTGCTTAGCCAATTGCTGCCTCCCTATTCTTCGAAGACGGGCTGGTTGCTGAATCTATTTAAAAAGCTGCTTTAAATCGATCCTGTACGCAGCAATCTTAGGGTGGTGTAGACAAAAGGGAGGACAGTCTCTGTGTTCGGAATTTTCTCAAAAAAGCGCAATGACCGTGAACTGATGCCTGTTGACGTCGCTCCAAGTTCTGCTGCAGCATTGGTTTCGACAGAAGGCGGGCGGGTAAATTACAGCCGTGTCATGCAAGGGCTCGCGGAATCCTTCGGAGATCGTGAGGCGATTGTGAATCTTGAGCGTGGCCGCCGGCTGAGTTTTCGTGACTATCACATCATAACCAATCAGATTGCACATATTCTCAATGGAAACCTGAATCTCGGCGCGGGCGACCGATATGTCTGTATGCTGCAAAATGACAATCTCTCCCTGTTCCATTGGGGGTCAGCTGCAAAAGCTTATGCAACATGTTGTCATGCCAACTACCTCGACAGCCTGGAAACGCATCTTGGCCAGATCGACATCGTCAAGCCCAAAGTCGCATTCATCGAGAATGACCTCCTAGCCTCCCATGCTGGCCCGCTTACCGAACGCGGCATTCAGATTGTTGTGATGGATGCTCTGGTCAAGCCATATTCAGGCGTGTTGGCCCTTCCCGATCTTTTGGCGAACGCGTCGACAGAGAACACAGATATTGAAATCGATGATCGAACGCACGTCGTGCTCATGCGCTTTACAGGAGGCACGACTGGTGACAGCAAGTGCGCGAAGTATTCAATCGACAACATTCTGGGGTGCCGCGATAGTTTCCTGACACTTCCAGACCCGGATTTCTTCGATGGCTGCCGCATGCTGCATATAGCTCCCATTAGCCATGGCAGCGGTATGATGCTTTTGCCGGTTCTGTTCAGCGGTGGTTGCACGGTAACAATGAACGAGCCCAGTCTGGAGAACTGGTGCCGCTATATCCAGCAAGAGAAGATTTCTCACGCCTTCATCGTACCGACTCTGGCGTACCGCCTTTTGGAAATGCCCGAAGCACGAGAGTATGACCTATCCTCATTGCGCACGGTGTTGTATGGCGCGGCCCCCATGAGCCCGGCCAAGGCCAAGCTCCTGGTTGAGCGATTCGGTTCAATATTCACACAAGTGTACGGCTCCACGGAACATCTGGCGGCAACCCTCTGCCTAAGCAAGAAAGATCATATCGTGGACGCTGAGACTGAAGGCCGACTCGCGTCCGCGGGTCGACGCTCAACCGGGATCGAACTGTCGGTTTGCGATGATGATGGTAATCCAGTTCCTGTAGGCGAACTCGGCGAGTTCTATTTGCGATCGCGCTCAACCTGTCTTGGCTATGAAGGCAATCCAGAGAAGACGAAGGAGGAATTCGTCAACGGATACTGGAAGTCAGGGGATATCGGATATACGGACGAAAACGGATATTGCTACCTGGTTGATCGGAAGAAGGACATGATCATCACGGGTGGTTTCAATGTCTATGCGACTGAGGTTGAGGCCGCAGTCAACTCCCATCCTGGTGTTTTGATGTCAGCGGTTGTCGGTGTTCCCCACGAAGAATGGGGCGAGGCTGTACATGCGGAAGTCATCCTTAACGACTCTGTTGAGGTGGCCGAATCTGACCTGATTGCCTATGTAAAAGAGCAGATCGGATCTTTCAAAACACCAAAATCCGTGTTGTTCGTGGAGGAACTGCCTCTGAGCGTCGTTGGTAAGGTGTTGCGAAAGGATGTACGTAAGAAATACTGGGGCGGCCAGGTCCGCAGTATTGGCTGAAGCGTGTACAATCCTGTTCAAAAATTGGACAAACCGTCATGAACCGATAAAGCTTGTCATCGAAGACGGTCGTACAGGACAATCGATATTTGAACCACACATCATCAGGTAAGGCGCAACCAGAATTGAGTGAGACGCGGTCAGTCATTGCATCCTGGCTCATACAGATTGTGGCCATATTGGACGAATTTGACTTTTCCATTGATGTACCAGATCTACTGCGGCGTGCGGAAGTTGATCCTGATATTCTCCAGGACCCGAATGCCAGGGTGCGGTCTAGACGATTCAGTCGCTTCATTGAGCTCATCGTAGAGGCGACAGGTGATGAGACGATCGGGCTGAAGCTGGCCGAGCGAAATACGCCCGGCTCAATGCATGCGCTTGGGTATTCATTGTTCTCAAGCCGAACGCTGGAAACATTCTTCCACCGGTTTGATCGTTTTTTCAGGCTAATTTCTCATTCTGCTGAGACAAGGTCTGAAATCAGGAAGGGGTGCCTCATTCATTCCATTGAACTCAAGGAAGACGTGCCGCCGGTCCGCCAGGATGTTTTTTTGGCGACGGTGCTTCGCTTCGTCAGAATGGTTTACCGAGCGGACTATTCTCCTGTTTTGGTAAGAATGCGTCGTCCGAAACCTGGTAAGGTCGCGATGGATGAATTTGATGCCTTTTTCTGTTGTCCGATCGAATATGGTCACGACAGTCTAGAGCTGCATGTGGCCGAGAAGGACTATACGCGCGTGCTGCGCGGCGCGAATTCCGACATTGTTCGAAGGAATGACCAGATTGCGATGGAATACATTGCCCGGTTCGATGAACAACAAATTATTCCGCGGATCCGGGCGGCGATTGTCGAAATGCTACCGGATGGAGCTGTCTCCCTGGAGTCGGTTTCAAGAGAGCTAAATACAAGTAACCGAAGTCTTCAGCGCCAATTACAGGATGAGGGCACAACCTTCAACACCGTGCTCGACGATGTTCGCCAGCATCTCGCTATCGGCTATTTGCGGACAGGTCGTCGGTCCATCAAGGAGATATCGTATCTGTTGGGATACAAGGACCCCAGCAATTTCTCCCGTGCGTTTCGCCGGTTAACGGGGCAGTCCCCGCAGGAATTCCTCGAGAATGAGCGCCAGCTGGACGATAGCTGACATCGCTAGAGCTCTGCATTGCCTTGGGCGGCTCGACTGACGACGCTTTGGCGCACGGTGACATGCGTCTGATGTTCAATAAGTTTTCTGGCCCGATAAAGTGAAGCCTCATCTGGAACGGGCCAAGTTTTGGAGCGAACGCGGCCCAATGCTTGGAATTGGACAATTGTCGTTTGAAACCCTGAAATTTGAGGCGGAAGATTCGTGTGCACGAATTACCCTGACGCGTCCGGGCAGCATGAATGCACTGTCCGCTCTAATGGTGAATGAACTTGCGCAATGTGTGAAAGATGTTGCCGAGCGCGATGAGATTCGAGTGCTGACTATCACTGGGAGCGGGCGCGCCTTTTGCTGCGGTGCTGACCTGAAGGGCGTTTTGGGGGAAGTTCAGGCTGGTGACAATACCGGGTTTCTTGGCTTCCTTCGCGACATTCAGAACGTGTTTTTGGCTATTCGTGCTTTGCCGAAGCCGACAATTGCAGCGCTCAATGGATTGACTTTGGCCGGCGGACTGGAGCTAGCCATGACCTGCGATGTCGTGATGGCGGCGCGCAGTGCGCGGCTGGGCGACGCCCATTCCAATTTTGGTGTTCTGCCGGGCGGCGGGGGATCTCTCTTGCCGAGGTATGTTGGCGAAAAGAAAGCGAATTATCTCCTATTCTCCGGCGATCATTGGTCGGCGGAAGCGTTTCGTGAAGCCGGATTTGTAAGCCAAGTTGTTGAGGATGACGACTTGTCATCGGTTGCAGAGGCGCTTGCTGCAAAGCTGGCGGAGAAAAGCCCGCTTGTACTTCAGCGTATGAAGGAGATGGTTGCCGGAAGCGCACACTTGTCCGCGCGCGAAGCCATCGCGTTGGAAATGCGCCATCTCGAAGCGCATGCAAAATCCGCTGACTTCCTCGAAGGGCTTTCAGCCTTCAGTGAGAAACGAACACCGAAATATTCAGGCCAGTAGCGGCCATCTGTAGATGGGGAGAGAGTCTTGTCGGATAGTAAGATTTATATTGTAGGCGTCGGCATGACGCATTTCGGGCGGCATCTGGAAGCAAGTATTTCTGAATTGCTGGACACCGCCATTTTGCGTGCGGCGGATGATGCAGGCTGCACCAAGGCCGCCGTGGAGGCAGTTTACCATTCCAGTGCGACCCAAGGGTTCTTGCAGGGACAAACCTTTGTTCCTGGCCAGGTTGCGCTCAGCAAGATCGGGCTGACAGGTATTCCCGCATTCAATATTGAAAACGCCTGTGCGTCCAGTTCATCCTCCTTTCACCTTGCTGTTCAGGCGCTTAAGGCTGGTATGCAGGACGTTGTCCTGGCGGCGGGTGTCGAGAAAATGAACGTGCCTGACAAGGCGAGGATGTTCGCTGTGTTCGATGGCGGTTGGGATGTTGAGACACCTGAGGAGAATGCCAAAAGGCTTCTCCAGTTGGGCGAAGGTGTTGCCGAACCGGAGGGATCGGAATCTGAACGCCCTTATAGCGTATTCATGAAAATCTACGCAGCGTTCGGCCGGAACCATATGAAGCGCTATGGCACGACTCAGCGCCAGATTGCTGCGATAGCCGCGAAAAATCATCAGCATTCAGAGCATAATGAGTATTCGCAATACCGTCAGCCTTACACGATTGATGAAATTCTTTCAGCACCTCCCATCACTTACCCTTTGACGCTGCCAATGTGCTCACCGATCTCGGATGGTGCTGCAGCGGTCATCCTTTGCAATGAGGAAGGCTTGAGGAAGATTGGTGCCACTACGTCACGAGCCGTCCAGGTCATGGCCAGCGCCGTTGCAAGTGGAAACCCCGCGCGCAGCGCCGATGCACCGGAACGCCATGTTGCGCGAATTGCCGCTGAGAGGGCGTATGAAATGGCCTGCCTTTCACCAGAAGACATGGACGTTGCCGAGGTGCACGATGCAACCGCGATTGGTGAGTTGATGCACGCCGAGAACTTGATGTTAGTTCCGATCGGTGAAGCAGGCCCGGCAGCGGAACGCGGGGACTTCACGATTGGCGGCTCAATCCCGATCAATCCGTCTGGCGGGCTGGAGTCCAAAGGCCACCCCATCGGCGCAACCGGGCTGGGGCAAATTCATGAGCTTGTCACCCAATTACGCGGCGAAGCTGGAAAGCGCCAGGTTGATGGTGCCCGACACGCTATCCACGAAAACAGCGGCGGCCTAATTGGCATTGAGGAGGGTGTTGCTGTGGTCAACATTTTCAAGAGGGCAAATGCATGATTGGGGGATTAGATATTTTCTTTGACAAGGCTGAGCTCGCCGCAATCGAAAGCCTGCGTCGCTATCTTGATGAGCAGCTGGAGCCGGAACTGGCTGCGCATGGGGAAGACTTCGTTCCAAAGGACAAAATGCAAAGCTGGACGCAAAAGCTGGCAGAATTTGGTCTCGTCAACGCCCCACAGCCGGAATCTGCCGGCGGGCTGGGGTTGTCCTGGAAGCTGCACGTTCAACTAATTGAAGAGCTTGCCTATAGTTCGGGAGACTTGGCGATAGCCGCACTTGTTAATGGCAGCGCAGCGTCGATGCTGGTCAAACTCGCGCCGGAGCACATCAAGACACGTTACCTGCCTAGATTGTTGGCGGGGGAACTTTTTGCGTCTGTCGGCATTTCCGAGCCGGATGTCGGTTCGGATGTCGCGGCGGCGAAAACCAGGGCTGTGCGAGATGGTGACCATTGGGTGATTTCTGGTGAGAAAACATGGATCACCAATGGTGAGTACTCAGATTTTTTCATCTGCACCTGCCGAACTGGCGAGAACGAACTGACCCATATCCTGCTCGATCGCAATGAGCATCCTTATGAAGTCCGCGGTATTCCAAAGATCGCGCTCAATCGACAATCAACATCACAGGTTTTTCTCGATGATGTGCGCGTTCCGGTCGAGAATACTATCGGTGAAATAGGCTCGGGTCTGAAGAACACGCTCACCCTGTTCGAACGCGCGCGAG
>NZ_DFME01000117.1:16554-18204 GCF_002375605.1 Hyphomonas sp. UBA3601
GCATGGCGCGGCGCGCGCTTGATGAGTCAATAAAATATGCAATCGACCGTTCGCAGCATGGCAAACCAATTGCCGGCCACCAGCTCATTGCAGAAAAGTTAGCTGTAATGGCCACAGAGATCGATGCAGCGCGCCTGTTGTCTTTGCGCGCAGCGGGCATGATTGACGCCGGACAGCGCTGCGACAAGGAGTGCGCAATGGCAAAATGGTACGGTACCGAAATCGCTGTCAGTGCAACGCGCCAGGCAGTACAGATTCACGGCGGTAATGGCGTCACGAAGGAGTTCATTGTCGAGCGCCTCGCCCGCGAAGCGATGATCGCACCCATTCCGGATGGAACGACGGAGATCCAGAAACTCCTTATCGGGCGGAGCCTGACGGGCGTCTCGGCGTTCAGGTGACGTCCCGTGTCTAAAGGACCTCTGCAGGGCATTCGGATTGTCGAAATCGAGGGCATTGGGCCGGCGCCCTTTTGTGGCATGCATCTGGCCGATCTGGGCGCGGATGTCGTTCTCATAGAGCGAAAGACCAAGGGCTCCGATCCGGGATCGACTTTGCCTGTCGGCATTCTGAAAAGAGGCAAGCGCTCGATCGCTCTGGACCTGAAAGACTCTGAAGACCGCGCGGTCGCGCTGGATCTGATTGCGACGGCGGACGCCCTGATCGAGGGCATGCGGCCGGGAGTGATGGAACGCCTGGGCCTTGGTCCGGAAGTTTGTCTGGGGCGGAACCCACAGCTTGTCTTTGGTCGCATGACGGGCTGGGGGCAGGCGGGACCGCTCGCCCAGGCGGCTGGACATGATATCAATTATGTATCCGTCAGTTCAGCTGCCTGGTTTGCAAGCCCAACTGGAACGCGATCACTGCCGCCACCAGGCTTGATCGGGGACATTGGCGGCGGTGCGAACTATCTGACGATTGGCATTCTCGCGGGCATTCTAAAGGCCAGGGCCACCGGTGAGGGCGATGTGATTGATGCAGCGATTGTCGATGGGTCGGCGCATATGATGAACCTCATCTTCGATTTGCTGCCCAGCGGCATGATGCAAGCCGAGCGCGGGCGCGGCTTTCTGGATGATTCCCCTTGGTACAGTTCCTATCGCTGTGCAGACGGGCGTGACATCACGCTTGGCGCGCTAGAACCGAAATTTTACGCAGAACTTCTACAGCGCCTCGGTCTTGCAGGCGATCCCGACTTCGAAGACCAGTATGATCGTGATAGCTGGTCGAAGCAGTCAGAGAAGTTTCGTGCTCTTTTCGCAACCGAACCATCTGCATACTGGCAAGACTTACTAGAGGGGACCGATGCATGCTTTGGCCTTGTGGAAAGTCCGATCAGTGCACCTTTGCACCCTCATAATCTGGCGCGCGGAATCTTTGAAAACAGCCAGGGTTATGTTCAGGCTGTTCCGGCCCCGCGTTTCCAATCGAACGTGCAGGCAATCCCCGGTCCAGCACCTGAGCATGGTCAGCACCAGCAAGAGCTGCTCAAGGAGTTGAAAACCCGCAACTAGATCCGTTGCAAGTAGGTGTCCCAGGCTTTGTCGCTGGCACAAAATGACGGAACATTGGCGTTGCGCGGGGCTTGAGAAACTTCGCCGTTCCAGTGCAATCTTGCTTGGTATGAGAAAAAATCCAGAACCTCATCCA
>NZ_DFME01000117.1:18261-19047 GCF_002375605.1 Hyphomonas sp. UBA3601
CGCTGAAAGTCATTCTGACGGGTGCTACGATCGGTCTTCTGGCTGCCTGTGGAGGGGCGGTCGACTCTGGCGACGCTTCCACACAAGCCTCCCAGGGGATCAATGAGGAACGTTTGCTCAATGCTGCAGGCGAACCACATAACTGGCTTACTCATGGTGGCACGTTTTCAGAAACGCGGTTTAGCGCGCTTGACGCCATTAATCTGGAAACAATCGACCAGCTGGATCTTGCCTGGGCGGCACCGCTTGGCAGCTATCGTGGCGTAGAGGCAACCCCGATCATTGTTGATGGTGTCATGTACACTACGGGTTCGTGGAGCGAAGTGCTGGCGCTTAATGCTGCCACAGGAGAAATTCTTTGGCGCTACGATCCGGAGGTTCCCCGATCAAAGGGCGCACATGCTTGTTGCGATGTCGTCAATCGCGGCGTGGCTGTCTATAACGACAAGGTCATATTCGGGTCGCTGGATGGTCGTCTGATCGCTCTTGATTCAAAGTCAGGCGAACAGATCTGGGAGACCCGTACTGTACCGCTCGAAGAACCCTATACGATCACAGGGGCGCCTCGCATTGTGAAAGGCAAGGTCATCATCGGAAATGGCGGTGGTGAGTTCGGCGTTCGCGGATTTGTTGCAGCGTATGATGCTGAAACAGGTGAACAGGCCTGGAAGTTCTACACTGTGCCGGGAAATCCGGATGATGGATTCGAAAACGAAGCCATCGAGATGGCCGCTGAGACCTGGACAGGCGAATGGTGGAAGCTGGGCGGTGGCGGGACTGTCTGGG
>NZ_DFME01000117.1:19299-30481 GCF_002375605.1 Hyphomonas sp. UBA3601
GAATATGTCTGGCACTATCAGACGACGCCGGGCGAAACTTGGGACTACACAGCTACGCAGAATATCATTCTAGCTGATCTTGAGATCGAGGGAGAGCTTCGTAAGGTGCTGATGCAAGCGCCGAAAAACGGCTTCTTTTATGTCATCGACCGAATAAGCGGCGAACTTATTTCCGCAGAGCCATTTGTTCCCGTTAACTGGGCCACACATATCGATATGGAGACCGGGCGTCCTGTTGAAAACCCCGAGGCGCGCTATCTGTCTGGTGGACCTGCGCTCGTCAAACCCAGCCCATTTGGTGCCCACAACTGGCACCCCATGTCATTCAATCCGGAAACAGGGCTGGTATATATTCCCGCACAAGATGTTCCTTTCCTCTATTCCGATCAGATCGAGGGCGAGATTGCCCGCTTTGACCGAGACGCATTCAATATCGGTGTCAGCCTGACAGACGCATTACCGGAAACAGAAGAAGCACGTCGCACACTTCTGCGCCAACTTGTCCAAGCACATCTTGCTGCCTGGGATCCGGTAGCTCAGAAAGAAGTCTGGCGTGTTCAGCATGAGCGAATGTGGAATGGAGGTACGCTGACAACGTCTGGAGATCTGGTATTCCAAGGCACGACGAGCGGCGTTTTCAATGCTTACAACGCCAAAACAGGCGAAGAACTGTGGTCGTATCCGGTTGGTGTCGCAATGGTCGGTGGACCTGTGGCGTATGAGGTCAATGGCGAGCAGTATGTTGCTGTATCAGCTGGTTGGGGCAGTGGTGCCAATTTGCTCGCCGGCTTCTATGTCGGGCAGACAGGAGGCCCGGTTGAAGGCCATGTACTTGCCTTCAAACTTGGCGGAGAGGGCGAGCTAAACGTCGCCGCGCTTCCGCAGAAGGCAACGCCTGAGCCAGCGCGACAGCCGCATTCGGCTGAAGCGGTTGTACGGGGCACAGACCTCTACGGTCGATTCTGCGGTGTCTGCCATGGCGGCGCGGCCATTTCGTCCGGAACGCTCCCCGATCTGAGGCAGTCAGCGACTCTCGGGATAGACACTTTTGATGCTTTCCTCCTTCAAGGGGCCGGCGAAGCGATTGGCATGCCCAACTTCGCCGGCCGCCTAAGCCAACAGGAAGTCGATGATATTGAGGATTTCATCCTCTCTCGAGCCTGGATGGCGTTTCAAGACGAGCAACAGTCGACGTCTCAAGCTGAATAGTATTCTGACAATTCGCTAAACCAGTACAAATCTGTCACTCTGGGAGACAACAAATGAAACCTCATATCGCTGCTGCTGCAGTCGCAATCGTAGCCGTGCTTGGTGCATGCTCCACTATCCCAGTCTTTGATGCGTCGGGTCCGGAGTTTCCTCCAATGAACCCAAATCTGGTGGACAGCGAGCTTGCCACCACGCATTTTAATCCGGCTCAACAGGATTCCCTTCCGTTTGCTGGGCCGGTCGGTATTCACGAGATTGATGATGAGGGTATTCAAAGGGTCCCGGCAGGGTTGGTGAACCTCACGCTTATGCAATTACCAACTTATCCTTCAGGTGAGCAGGTGGCCATCTCCGCCAACAATAATCGTATCTCCAAAATCCTGATTAGCGATGGCAAGTTTCAACTGATCAATGCTCTGCCTGTGGAAGGTCAACCCTTCATGTCTGTCGAGGATGCTGAACGTATCGCCGTCGAAATGGATAGTACGGCCTCAGAAGCTGAACTGCTTGGCTATCTCAATCGGAACTATCCACGTTATGTTGAGCGGGTCGTCGCCAGAGCAGCAATCTATAATGTCGTCGACCGCAATGGTGACTTCTACACTGTCGTCAACAACGATGTCGTCGTTTATGGTGATGCCGAACCCGGCAATCCGCTGTCACCACTGGTGGAAAAGCGCCGCTTTCAGCTGCCGCGCGAATATTTCAATCCAACACTGGAAGACCCTGATGCTGTGTTCGGATTGAATCTGACTTATGATGGCATGCTGGCGCTGGTGACGATGGGCGGCGTTGTCGTCATCGTAGACCGAAATTTTGAACAGGCACCGATCATTCATGAGTTGGCTGACGATGAGCAGGTTACGAACTCGATCGCCATTGATGAGGGTGGTGGCATTTATGTTCTCTCAAATAGGAGGCTCCATAAACTGGTTTGGGACGGGGAAACACTTCACTCTAGAGGGTATGGCGCGTGGTCATCAGAATACGATTCCTTCACCGGCAAACTTGGCGGCGTGAGTCTCGGCAACGGATCAGGCTCTACGCCCTCACTTATGGGCTTCGGAGACGAGGAAGACAAACTTGTTGTCATCACGGACGGAGAGTTGATTATGAATGTCGTCGCCTTCTGGCGCGACGATATTCCAGAGGATTTCGTCCAGAAGCCAGGGACCAAATCGCGTCGAATTGCCGACCAGATTCAGGTTAGTTTCGGAAAGTCTGACCTTGAGCGCGCCCAGTCTGAGCAATCCGTTGCGGTATATGGCTACGGTGCCTTGGTGGTAAACAACACATTGCCATCGCCATTGCCAACAATGCTGGAGAATGTTGTCATGTCTGGTAGACTACGCAAAGGACCGACGGGTGCTGAAAAGTTTGAATGGGACGTTGAAGCTGACCGCTGGGTGCGTGCCTGGGCAAATCCCACTGTATCGAGCCCATCAACCGTCCCCATGATTTCTGGCGGCGCCCAACAGGTCTATGTCAATGGTTTCGTAGACGGAAAATGGGAGGTCACAGGTCTTGATTGGGAGACGGGTGAAGCCGTTACACGGCTTCGCCTTGGTGATAGCCACATTTACAATGGCGCTTACTCTGTCATTCACCTCCTGCCGGGCGGCGATATCGTTCTTGGAGGATTGCTGGGCATGATGCGGATATCGGTCGAGCGCTAGGTGTTGACTTTAGTATGATGTGTTGAGTTTCGGCGCTCTGTGCATTGTAGTTAGCGGTGAAATCTAGTTCTATAGATCAAGCTTGATTTGGCAGGGAGTACAATCCGCGTTAACTATGGCTATCGGTGCCGGTGAGCGGCGTCGAACTCAAGCGGTCTACAAAACTGTGGACCAAAATCAGACCGAACTGAGGACCAAGAATCGATTACACCTCCCGTAAGTGATTGAAAAATATGGATAAAAAATATGGAATGTGGCACGTCACTCGCGCCATTTCTTTCAGGGTGACGCCTGACACCTCCTTTGAAATCATTGAAAATACTTGGGAAAGCTCAGGCGCTCCAGGCCTTTTCGCTGATCGTGCACTACAATTTACCCCACAAAATGCAAACTTGTTGCACAACAAAGGGCGATGAAGCATTTCTCACTTGGATCAAGATTTCTGAAGGATCGCAGCGGTTGGTGTCACTATGTCCGGCGTGTCCCGACCCGCTTCAAAGATCTCGACAGACGCGGCGTGATCCAGGTCGCCCTGCGTACCCGATCTCTGGAAGTTGCCATGATACCCCGCAACGGTCTGGCCGAAGCGGACGAGGCGTTGTGGAGCAGTCTCGCGCTCCAGGCGGAAGATACTGATGAAACAGTCTAAGCTGAAGCCTCAAAGACGGGCCAGGAGTCCACAATTTCTCCGTCTTCGTAAACGGCGATATCCCCGAATTGCAGGAAGACTGCTTCGCTCTGGTGCGGACGAAGAAATACGAACTCGTCTGGCGCGATTTGCAGCTCCGGCCCACCATTCAGCATTTCCTGGTTGGAGGAGCGTCCGAACGTCGAATTGTATTCCAGGCCGGGCGGATCAACCGGGTCGGCGAGCCAGTGGCCTCCATAAATGAATATGGTCTTGCTGTAGTTCGGATCCCACGCCCGTTTGGTGTTGTCGGCGAACTCGAGGCCGGGCATTCGTGTTCTGGCGACAGATTTGATGACCGGTGTTGCAATGAAGCTCGCGGGCGTATGGGGCTCCAACAATTCAGTGTCAAAATGCGTTGGCTTCATCAGGCACGACCCTGCAGAGACTTCATTCGCAATCGAAGTGTCCTCGTAGTAGCGATAGGTCGGACTGCCTGCTGCGTTTCGGGTGATATGCTCTATGGCTTCCTTGCCAAACACCTCAGCGGCTTGATCAAGCGCCGCCCTGTATGAACGCCAAGCTCCTGCGAGCGCCTTGTCGCGCCAGCCCAAGCTTGTGGGCAGGCTGGGAATATGCGGTTCGTAACCCATGAAACCCGCAAATTCCAAACTCGGATCCAGTTCTATTTCGTGCAACACGGCCCCCAACTCCGAACCTGGTTCGAAGCCGCCCCTGTGGAGTCCCACATCCAGTTCCAGATTAATATTCAGGGTGCGACCAACATCCTTTGCGAGATCCTGGTACTGCTCAAGTCGCTTCGGAGTATCTATGAGCCATTGGACGCGGCCTGCCGCATCAGAGCGCTCGGGCGGTAGTTTGTGAAAATATTGGCGCGCAGCCTGAATGGGCAGGGGTTTGCCAAGCAACTGGCTGGCTTCGGGCATTTCTGTGCTCAGTGCCAGCAGCATGGGTAAATTGAATGTCATCAACCGATCCGTGCCGGTTCGCTTGCGAATATGGTCAATCAATCGAAGCGATGGCAGGGACTTGGCGACAATACGATATCCCATGCCCTGCGGCAGGTGGTGTTTCAGCGTATCAATATTGGCGTTGAGCCGTGCGCGATCGATCACCAGGGTCGGTGTTGCGATCCCTGCATCGGTGAGAGCTTTTTGCATTTGCAAGAAATAAGGATCTCTTGGTCCGCTCTTGTCACTGGGTTTCGACATGAGAGTTGCTACTCCTGCTAAAGCTGTTCCTCCGATCAAGAGTGTCCTTCTGCTAAGTTCAGGCATTGAAGGGAACTCCAAACACATCGGCGAGATGGGGGTTCAGGAATTTTCCAGTCGGATCGAGCGAACGGCGCAAGTCTGCGAACTTGGTAAAGTCCGGATAGAGAGCTTCCAAATCTTTGCGTTGCAGGCTGTGGTGTTTGCCCCAATGGGGGCGGCCGCCATACATTTTGAAAACTGGTTCGAACTCGCTGAAGAAATAATCATAGGCTTCGTCGACTGCCGCATGGATCGCGATGGATATTCGGGGGCCACCAAGGAACGGGCTAAGCCAGGCATCGTCGGGAGCGGTAAACCGGACCTCCATGGGAAAGAAGACGTGCTTTCGCTGATCCATCATTTTGATGATCTGCCTCAAGGCCTTGAGACCATCGTCCCAAGGGAGGTGATACTCCATTTCGTTGAACTTTATCGGGCGGGTCGTGGCCAGGAGCTGGAGGGAGGCATCACTGACATCTTCAATCGTGCCGCTGGGAAGAGCAGATTGCGCAATGCGTTTTCGGAGCCAGGGCCACCACCCGAATTCATTCCGTAGCTGTTTAAGGCCCTCCAACATTTCATCGTCATCGTTGGAAGGTTCCAGGCCGGTCGTCTCTCCGTGATGCAGATCGTGAGTGATACTGGCAGCGAGTCCCGTACCTGGAAGATAATAAAATTCGAAATTTCGATATGAGCTGGCACGGGAAAAAGCGTCATCGAGTACGGCATCTATGGGCTCTGCACTGACGATACGCCTCAGATTGAAGGAGGGGATGGTCTCAACCGTGTACTCGCTGATCACGCCCAGCGCACCGAGAGAGACTTTGCCCGCAGAAAACAGATCGGGGTTGGAATCGGCCGTGACGTTCAACAGACTGCCGTCGGCAGTTACCAGTTTGAAGGAGTGGATGTAGTCATGAAGTGCGGTCAGGGTTTGGCCTGTGCCGTGGGTGGCGGTCGAGAAGGATCCCGCGAGTGTTTGGTCGACGATGTCGGGAAGGTTTGGAAAGGCCCGATCAATCTCATTCAATTGGGATGCTGCCTGGAACAGAACGGTTCCAGCGCCAAAGGTCGCGCGCTGAGTTACAGGGTCATAGGCTTTCAAGCCGGCGAGCTGCCCAACATCCAGAATAACTCCTTCACTGGGTACGAGCCCCGAAAAAGAATGGCCGCTGCCTCTTGGGCGGATGCGTCCTGGCGTAGTTCGGATGATTTCCGAAAGTTCGGCAGCTGACGCTGGAGACCGAAACTGTTTGGGCGTGGCAGTTTGCGCGCCTGACCAGTTTCTCCAACTCTCTTCGCCAATAGGTGGCTCAGGATGATCTGGAGCGTAGTCTTCGCGGACATAGTCTCTCGTGCCCCACGCTACGTGTTGAACTATTGGAACGGCAGATACTGCCGTGAGTCCAAGGCCAGCTTGAACCACTCTCCGTCTGGATACTCCCATTGCGCCAACCTCCCCAAAATGGTAGCGATGACTATCGATAGGCAGCCGCCCTTGAACTGTCAATGAAGTACGTTTGAGTGATGACAACGAAAATCGAACCCAACACCACAAGACGATCCGCGCCTAACCAGCAGCGAAGTCGAGACACGTTTGAGCAGATTTTGATCGCCGCGGCTGACTTGATTGAGGAGGTCGGGTTCGAGAAGCTCTCGACAAACATGATCTGTAGACGAGCTGAACTCACGCCGCCGGCATTGTACCGCTACTTCCCGAACAAATATTCGGTCCTGAAAGAACTGGGCGAGCGACTGATGGCTCAGCAGAATATTTTGATGGAGAATTGGAGTCTCGACGCAGGTGACTTGAGCAATCTTGAGGCCGAAATCGAAACGCTACTCTTCGAGACAATACGGGTAACTCGACAGACCAAAGCAGGCGCGTGGATTATGCGGTCCATGCATGCCACGCCTGTATTGGCGGGTGTCAGGGTTGAGTCTCACCGACATGTTGCGCGATTGTTGGCGGAACGGATAGTCGAAACACGACCTGATCTTGATCATGGACGTATCCTGCCATCAGCGAGGCTGAGTGTTGAGATCGGGTATGCGGTGGTCGAGATGGTGTTTGATGAACGGTCGATTGATGAAGGCGAGATCCTTCGGCAGACGGCTTCCATGTTGGCCTTCAGTTTGCGACAAGCGATGAGCCATCAAGCTTAGTGCGATAGCTGGCGGCGGACGTCGCCCTTGTGATGTGCTGTTGACCCAAGGTCGAACTCAAATCTCTCAGACGTTATTTGAAGGCGTTGCCGCTCCGTATGCCGATAGCCTTGAAGACCAGTGCGGCCGGACAAAAACCGGTAAAGGCGGCCTGAAACATGTTAAGCCCCGCAAAAGCAGTCAGCAGGAACCAATAGGGGGATACCCAGTATCCCAATGCGAGGCTGATCAGAACGACCAATCCGGCAAAGGCGAGTACGGCACGATCAAGATTCATATCTGTTTCCTTTCGTCAGATACTGTCAGGCGCTGGTTTTCAGAATATTCAGGCTATTCACCCACTGGATGATTGTGGGCGCAGTCATTACACCAGACCGCTGATCAATCACGCTGCCGTCTTGGAACAACAGGAGGGCAGGAATGCCGCGAACATTCAATGCGGCTCCACCTTCCGGATGGGCTTCCGTGTTGAGTTTGAAGAAGCGAAGATTGCCATCAAAGTGCTTTGCGGCCTCAGCAAATGAAGGCGCCATCATCCGACACGGTCCACACCAAGGGGCCCATACATCCAGGAGAAAACTGCCTTCGTCACGGGACATGAGTCGGTTGAGAATCTTCGTGTTGATCTCGACGGGAGCATCGCTCGCAAGGTCACCCTTGCACGATCCACAATGGCCTCTCGCCAAGCTACTCCCTATGGGCGCACGATTTACGGCGCCACATTTGGTGCAAACAATATGCTGGTGATCAGGCATCAGGAATGGTCTTTCAATTTATGAGTCTTCAGCAGACCCAACGCTGCATTTTCATAGAAGGTTTCAGACTGGCCTGTACGCAGCTTGTGTAGGAAATACTTTTCGAATCCCGCCTTGGCCAAGTGTACCCATCCCCCGGAAGCCGACCAGTTAACATTGCGAGGGGGGATCTGGGGCTGCGCAACGAACGCCACGCCGCCATCGCCGAAGTCAGCGAGACAGATCGCATTCCAGCTCGCCTTGTGTGTTGGCTGGGTTCCTTCGATAAGCTGCGCGATGTTGCGGGCGGTTGCTTCCACCATGGATTCGATCATGAAGCCTGTTTTGGGTACGCCAACTGGCACGGGCGTTTTCCCCATGGGCGGAATCGCGATGCAGACGCCGATACCAAAGATATCCGGCCATTCTGGATTACGCTGGAAGTCGTCCGTAATCACGAAACCCTTGGGGTTCACCAAGCCCTCGACATCACGCACGGCTTCGACCCCCCTGAAAGGTGGCATGAGCATAGTGTACCGGGTCGGCAGTTCATGCGTTTGCTTGACAGAGCCATCTTCGTTCAACTCCTCAACACGTACCATGTCGGCTTCGGCGCCAAGAACTCTGGCGTTGGTTATCCATTTGATATGGCGATTGCGCATCTCGCTTTCGAGCAGACCTTTGGTATCGCCCACACCATCGAGGCCGAGGTGACCGATATAGGGTTCGGGGGTAATAAAGGTGATCGGCACTTGATCGCGAATCTTGCGTTTGCGCAGTTCGGTCTCAATGATCATCGCGGTTTCATAGGCTGGCCCGAAACAGGAAGCCCCTTGTGCCGCTCCAATCACGATTGGGCCCGGATTCTTGCAAAACGCCTCAAAGGCCGAGGCTCCTGCTTCGGCATGGTCGATGTGGCAGACCGATTGAGTGTGGCCGTTCGGGCCCAGGCCTTCGACATCATCGAAGGCGAGTTCCGGACCCGTGGCTATGACCAGATAGTCGTATTCTACCTGCGACCCATCCGGCATACGCACGCATTTGTGCGCGGGATCAACTTTCTCTGCCCTGCCGACAATCAAGTTGACGTTTCGCTTGCGGAGGGGTTTTGCCAAGTCGACCGTGATGTCCTTGCGATCCCGCCACCCTACCATCACCCAGGGATTGGAAGGTTGGAACTGGTAGTAGTCCGTTTCGCTGATGATCGAAACCTGATGGTCCCGCCCGAGGGTCTTTTTGATTTCGTAGGCGGCGATCAATCCGCCTAGGCCCGCGCCGAGAATTACAATGTTCGCCATAACCAATCCTCCTTGCCGGAAACATGTTGTATATTAGCACTTTCGCAAATACGCAATATTACCTATATAGGTCACGATGGCATTGAGCTAAATCAAAGACCGACTGCGCGAATGCGACCGGTGGCTTGGCAGAGGAAAAAATCATGGCTGATAAATATGACCTGACACCGCAAAGTGTCTTTACAGACCTCAAGGCTGGCAAGATCGTATTGGTCGACGTCCGCGAGCCTGCAGAATTCGCAAACCAACGCATTCATGGCGCATTGCTGCACCCCTTATCCACGTTTGAACCCAAAGCGATTCCTGCGGATGGAAGCAGGCGGATCGTGTTTCAGTGTGGATCTGGCAAACGGTCCAGAATGGCGCTCAACACTTTCATGAAGGAAACAGGCGCAGACGCGGCTCATCTGGCGGGAGGCATCGCGGCCTGGACGTCGGCAGGGCAGCCCTGCATTCGGCTGGACCCGTCGACGGGTGCGATCGTTGACAAGGGAGACTATTGAGATGATCGCCCGACATATCGGTGGTCTCATTGTTGGCTTGGCGCTGAGCATGACTGCCACCGCGCAGACACTGACCATTCAGGAGTCCATCATCACGGATTTTCGTCCGGTTGTGGGGCGTATTGAGGCGAGTGATACAGCTATGGCGCGGTCTCGCCTTCAGGGTGTCATCACACAGTTGAGCATCGATGAGGGCCAAACGGTCAAGGCTGGTGAGGTGCTCGCCTTCGTGGCTGACGACACGATAGCGCCGCAAATCAATGCACTCCAATCTCGCGTCGATGGATTGACGGCGCAAATGACACAGCAGGAAGAAGACCTCGCCCGCGCGAGCAAACTGTTAGCAGATGGATTTTATCCCAAAGCCCGGTTCGAGCAGGAAAAGGCCGCTCTGGATGTTGTGAAGGCCAATCGAGCCTCCGCAGAAGAAGAACGCCGCAGTCTGATCGCCCGTCGGGCGGAAGGGTATGTCCGCGCGCCAGTTGACTCACGAGTGACAGATGTACTCGTGGTTGAAGGCAGTGTGGTATCTCCGGGGCAGGTCGTTGCCAACCTCGCGACGCTCGACGGGCTGATGCGATTGTCCTTGCCGGAGCGGCATTTGAACTTTCTGGCTGAAGGCGGAGAAGTTTCGTTACGCCTGCCCGCGCGCGACAATGACGTGCGCACAGCACGCATTGAGAAGATTTATCCAGCGCTGCGAGACGGTGCAGTGGTCGCGGACGCAGTTGTGGATGGCGGATTGAATGCGCTGGTGGGCGAACGGGCCGATGTGCTCGCCCCGGTGGGTGATCGCCGCGCGATCATTCTGCCACAGGAATACGTCACCACGCGCTATGGAGTAGACTTTGTGCGCGTAAAGGTGGGTGATCGCTTCGTTGAAGCCCCCGTCGTGCTGGCGGAGCCATTGGTTTCCAATGGGGTCTTTGAGGTGCTCTCCGGACTGAGACCGGGCGATGTGGTCACATTGCCGGGAGCGGAGAACTCATGAAGGCCGATGTTTCCGGCTCCATCACCCGAGCCACGATCCGTTCACCGCTAACGCCTCTGGTCCTTCTGGCAGCGCTGGCTGTTGGTCTGATCGCCCTGTTGACTATACCGCGCGAGGAAGAGCCGCAGATATCAGTGCCGATGGTGGACATTCTGGTCCAGTCGCCCGGGCTGCGAGCGGCTGATACGGTCGAGCAGGTCACTGAGCCGCTGGAAGAAATCATCAAGGCGATTCCCGACGTCGAACATGTCTACAGTCAGAGCCGCGATGACGGCGCTATCGTCACGGCGCGGTTCATGGTCGGTACTGATGCCGATGACGCAATTCTGAGAATTCACGAAAAGATTCGCGCCAATATCGACCGCATCCCACCTGAAGTTCAGATGCCGCAAGTTGTCGGGCGCGGCATTGACGATGTTCCCATCGTTACATTGACGCTGTCCCCGGAAACGTGGACCGGAAATGTCTGGAACGATACCAGCCTGCGCATGCTCGCCGATGAGGTTCTGAAAGAACTCCTGAAGGTGGAGGATGTCGGCCTGACTAACGTTATTGGGGGACGTAGTCTCGAGCTTCGCGTTGAACCCGACATCGAGGCGCTGTCTTCTTATGGCGTCTCTCTTCAGGCGTTGGTCGATGTGACGGCGCAGGCCGTTCAGGCGCGTCCCATTGGCACGGCTCGCGGCTCTGGCGACTCAATCAT
>NZ_DFME01000117.1:30541-52990 GCF_002375605.1 Hyphomonas sp. UBA3601
GGCTCTGGCGACTCAATCATCATTCAGGCTGGCGACCGGATCGCCGCTGTGGGCGATCTCGAACGGCTGGAAATTCAAGCTCCTGATGGTCGCATGGTTTATCTTTCCGACGTCGCGCGGGTCCGTGTGGCCGGCATCGAGACAGAGGCACGAGCCTGGACGCTGGAGCGGAATGCTGAGCGTGCGGAATTCGAATCACTTCCTGCCGTTACGCTTTCCCTGGCGAAACGGCCAGGCGCCAACGCGGTGGTGGTTGCGGATCAGATCCTCGAGCGTCTTGAACTATTGAAGCGTGAAATGATACCGGAAGGGGTCCATATTGCTGTGACCCGCAATTATGGCGAAACGGCAAACCACAAGGCGAATGAGTTGCTCTTCCATCTGGGGCTGGCGACCGTTTCGATTGTGGTGCTGATCGCGTTTTCCATTGGTTGGCGTGAAGCCTTGGTGACCCTGATTGTCATCCCGACCACAATCCTGCTGACCTTGTTTGCGGCACTGATGATGGGATACACGATCAATCGAGTCAGCCTGTTTGCGCTGATCTTCTCGATCGGCATTCTGGTTGATGATGCGATCGTCATGATCGAAAATATCTCCCGGCATTGGGCGATGAAGGACGGTCGCCCACGCGCTCAGGCCGCCATCGATGCGGTATCGGAAGTAGGAAATCCTACCATTGTTGCCACACTGACCGTTATTGCGGCCCTCTTGCCCATGATGTTCGTCTCGGGGCTCATGGGCCCTTACATGGCGCCTATTCCCGCAAACGCATCGGCCGCCATGCTGTTCTCTTTCTTCGTCGCGGTGGGAATCGCGCCTTGGTTGCTGATGAAGATTGCCGGGAAGGCGCCTGTCAGTGGGCACTCAGAGCATGAGGAGACCCGTTTGGGTCGCTTCTACCGATCTGTTGCGGGACCGATTGTCGCGAGCCGGAAAAATGCCTGGATATTCTTGGGGCTTGTCGGCGTTGCGACGCTCGCATCGCTTACTTTATTTGCCACCAAGGCTGTTACCGTCAAGCTGCTGCCCTTTGACAACAAATCGGAAATTCAGATCGTGCTGGACATGCCGGAAGGCACGACATTGGAAGAGACCGAACGCACCCTGTTTGCCCTCGCCGCGACGATGTACGATGTAGAGGAAGTTGAATCCGTTCAGGCTTATGCTGGCACAGCAGCGCCGTTCAATTTCAATGGTTTGGTGCGTCACTACTTCCTGCGTGCCGCACCGGAACTAGGGGACTTGCAGGTCAATCTTCTGGAAAAGAGTCATCGAGACCGGTCCAGCCATGACATCGCTCTTGCTTTGCGGGACCAGTTGCATGTCGTGCCATTGCCCGAAGGGGCGAGTGTGAAAGTGGTGGAAGTGCCGCCCGGTCCGCCAGTCCTTTCGACACTGCTGGCCGAGATATACGGCCCGGATGCCGAAACGCGGCGCAAGACGGCCGATGTGATTGAGCAATTGTTCCGGGACACGGAGTACATTGTCGATGTGGACAATTCCTTCGGAGGACCGCAACCGCGTCTCGTCCTTTCCGTGAATGAGACGATTGCGGCTGATCAGGGCGTCGCTGAGCAGGATATACTGGATTCGCTGGCGTTGATCTATTCAGGCCAGATCGTTGGCGTGGCACCCCGCGGCGATGGACGTGACCCACTCTCCGTATCGATCCGCCTACCGAAATCTGCGCAGGTCTGGTCCGAGCGCACGGCCAGTTTGCCAGTTCCCATACAGTCGGGCGCGCAAGCTGTCGAACTGGGCACGCTCGTGGACGCCCGGATGGAAGCGGGGTCATCGACGATTTTCCGGAGAGATGGCTACTTCGCTGACATGGTCATGGGCGAGCTTGCTGGCCGGTTCGAAGCGCCGATCTATGGGATGTTGGAAATTCAGGATCAGGTGGAATCGTATGATTGGAAAAGTGCGGGGCTGGAGCAGCCTGCTATCCGTCTCTATGGTCAGCCATCTGATGAATCAAAGCCCTCCCTGCTTTGGGACGGCGAGTGGGAAATCACCTATGTCACTTTCCGTGACATGGGTGTGGCGTTTGGGGTGGCTCTGGTCGCCATATACATTTTGGTGGTCGCCCAGTTTGGCACGTTCCGGACACCCCTCGTTATCCTGACACCTGTGCCGCTCACTCTGATCGGCATCATGATCGGGCACTGGCTGTTCGGCGCGGCGTTTACTGCGACCTCCATGATTGGCTTTATAGCCCTTGCCGGAATTATTGTTCGAAACTCGATCTTGCTGGTCGATTTCGTTCGGCATGGCCAATTTGCGGACAAGCCATTGAAAGAAGTTCTGCTGGATGCGGGCGCGATCCGCTTCAAGCCAATCCTGTTGACGGCGCTGGCGGCGATGATTGGTGCGGCAGTGATTCTGACAGATCCGATCTTTCAGGGACTCGCGATTTCGCTCCTTTTCGGGCTTGCCTCTTCAACGGCTCTGACGGTGCTCGTGATTCCGGCGATCTATGTGGCGCTGAAGGGCCCAGATTGGGTGGCACCAGCGGTTTCTGATGGCGATGACGATCTTGTCACAGAAGGTCAGACGGCATGAGCGAGCCTGCCGATCCACGTCCCGGTCCAGATTCAGTTGATGCGCTGTCGGATCAAGTATCCGAAGTTTGCGCGACACTGCGGGCGATGGCCAATGAGACCCGTCTACGTATTCTCTGTGAGTTGTTTGACGGTGAAATGCCTGTAAACCAGATTGCCGAGGCAGTGAACCAATCGCTATCAGCCGTGTCGCAACATTTGTCGAAATTGAAGGCCGAGGGGCTGGTTTCGTCGCGACGGGACGGTCAGGCGATATTCTACCGTTCGACCGGAGGTGTTGGCACGGCAGTCATCGAGACATTGTGCAAATTCTACGACCAGTGATTCCTGCAGAAGACGAGACGAACCTAATGGAGTTGCTTTGTCGCCTCTGACAATCGGTCCAGGATTTCCTGAGGAGCAGAAGACTTTTCGACAACAGCGGCATATCCAGCCTTGAGCGCGCGCTCCTTGAGCGTTGTGGAGTAATAGCCAGTGATCAGGATTGCGGGTGTCATGTCGCCAGCCAGCCTCATTTTCTCGAGAAGATCCACACCGTCAAACCGAGGTAGTTTGTAATCGATCAAAAGGCAATCGACTTGCAGACTTGGTTGGTTCATCAGGATTTCCATGCCGTTGCGATAGGAATCTACGGCAAACCCGCGTGATCGCAGGAGCATCATGAGGGAGTAGCGAACCTCCTCATCATCCTCGACAAGTGCAACCCTCAGCAGGTCGGGCTGTGAAACGGACTGATTCATTTAGGCGTGGTCTCGATAGTTTCGGAGTCACACATCTATGATCGCAGGAGTATGACGTCTCTAAGTAGACCTACTTAGCGCGCCTCTTTGCGGCCTCGTTCCGCCATGAATGCAACGCGCAGCGCTGCAGACAAACTGTCGGCTTCAAGTTTTTCCATCAGGTTTGCACGGTGAATTTCCACCGTTCGGGGGGAGATCGACAATTCGTCGGCGATGGCCTTGTTGGTCATGCCCTCAACCAGGCAATCGAGCACTTCGGATTCTCGGGTCGTTAGTCGGGTTAGTTTCGCAACCGCCTCATTCTTGAGCCCTTGTTGGGCCTCGTCGTCGGAAATGCGGCTGAAACCGGTTTCGATGGCTTCAAGCAGAGCCTTTTTCTCATAAGGTTTTTCCAGGAATTCGATGGCGCCATTCTTCATGGCCTGAACGGCGACCGATACATCTCCATGCCCTGTGAGCACAATGATGGGCATCTTGTTGCCGCGTTCGGACAAGGCCTGCTGTACAGTCAGGCCATCCATCACCGGCATGCGAACATCCAGAAGTATGCAGGCGGAGTCGTTCGGCTCATATTCGTCCAGGAAGCTCACGCCATCCGGATAGGTCTTCACCGTGTAGCCGGCATGCCGCAGCATGAAGCTGGCGGAATGCCGGATGGCATCATCGTCATCTACGAGGAAAATGGTCTTCGTCATCGCATGCTCACCCTGCCACGTTCGTGGCTACTCTTAAAGTAAACGTAAACGATGCTCCAGCGCCAGGTTCGGACGAAACCGCAATCGTGCTGCCATGCGCCTCGATTATGGTTTGGCAAATCGACAAGCCAAGCCCCATGCCACTGGCTTTGGTTGTTTGAAAAGCATCGAATGGGGAATGGAGCAACTCCTCTGAAAGCCCCGGGCCATTGTCCTTGACCTCGATCGTCACTTCCTCGCCGGAAGACTGCGTATAGATCCAGATCTGAGGTGTTTCTGTTCCCGAAAGCGCCTCAATGGCATTCCTGATGAGATTGGCGAACACTTGTCGCAACTGGAGCCTGTCCGCCATGACAATGATCCCGGGATCTTCCATTCGAAGAATTACTCGGGCGAGGGGGCCTTCGATGCCGACCTTGGCGATGGCCGCAGCGTCGTCAATCACACCCTTCAGGGGAGCGGGCCTGAGATCGAGTTCCCCGCGTGAGACGTAATCGCGCAACCGGCGAACAATCTGGCCAGCCCGGATTGATTGTTCTGCAGCGGCGGACACCGCTTCCTGAACCATGGCTAGGTCATTCTCGCTCGGTTCATCCAGCAGGTCACGTGCGGCTTCGAGATAGTTTGCGACGGCTGTGAGCGGCTGATTGAGTTCGTGAGCCATGGCGGAGGCCATCGTCCCGACCGCGCTCAGCCGCGAGAAGTTTCCGAGTTCCGCCTGGAGCTCCCCGATACGATGCATGTTGGCCTGTTTCTCGGTGATATCACGGATGAACCCCGTAAACAGCTTGCGGCCGCCGATACTGGCTTCGCCAATCTTCAATTCCACCGGTATGGAATCGCCATTTGCGAGGCGCGCTTCAACGATCCGACCGATACCAATGATCTGGCGCTCTCCGGTGGTTAGGTAGTTGCGGATATATTGGTCGTGATGCGTCTGGTCAGATTGGGTCATCAGGCATTTGATATTCGTCCCAACGACATCTTCCGACTTGTAGCCGAACAAGTTTTCGGCCGCCCGGCTGAACGCCATGATGATTCCCGTGTCATCAATCACGATCATGGCATCTGGGACCGACAGCAGGATGGATCTCAGAATCGACTGGAGCGAATCCGAATCCTGAAAGTCGGTATTCTCCAAGCGCCAGAGGTCAGACAGGGGATTCGGCATGATCCCAGCACTGTAGGTGCGGCTGGGCATTTAGGAAAGAACAGACCTCGTGCGGAGACGTGAATGCCGCAGGTCGTTCAACAGGAGCGCACCGAAAGCCAACAGCCCGAGCAGAAGCGCGTAGCATCCCCAGCAATGCATCAGTTGTGCGCCGGCGCTTTCAATCGGAATAGTCACAGACTTTCCAAGACAGGTCGGCAGGATGAGTGTGGATTGCGCAGAAGCCTGCAAGACCATCTTGGTGATGCCCGCAAACACCAGCGCGGCGGCGATGGCATAAGAATGAATTCGTTTCACAGGCAAGACCCTCCAATTTCCGCCCTCGTTTAAGAGAGGCGGACGAACTGTCCCATACGGGAAAGCCCCTATACGCGCCGCAAAGCGATCACCGTAATCAGGCCCCATACGACGCAACCGCAACGCTCTGCGGAAGGGGCTAAACAGAATGATGACATCACGAACCAATTCATCGAATGCCAGCGGGGGGAGTATCGCAAGTGTCTCCGCGCTGGTTGCGATCTTCGGGGTGCTCGCCCTGATCATCGCAGGACGCACGATTGATCACGCCATGGGCATTCAGGCGATGACGTTCATCGCGCTGGCCACGGCGTTTCTGGTGGGCACGGGTTTGTGGGCTGGCAATTTGCTCGACCGCAATCCATTCGATGAGTCGCGCTATGAAGACACGCTGGTAAAATATGGTGTATTCGCGTCCATGTTCTGGGGTATTGCGGGACTATTGGTTGGCGTCATTATCGCGCTTCAACTGACCTTCCCGAACATCTTCTACTTCCCTGAACTGGGATGGACGAATTTTGGGCGATTGCGGCCGTTGCATACCAGCGCTGTGATCTTCGCCTTTGGTGGAAACGTGCTGCTAGCGACAAGCTTTTATGTCGTCCAGCGCACCTGTCGCACGCGCATAGCGGGCGGTATGTGGCCCTGGTTTGTTTTTTGGGGCTACCAGATATTCATTGTGCTTGCGGCGACTGGCTACCTGATGGGGGTGACCCAGTCGAAAGAGTATGCAGAGCCTGAATGGTACGTAGATCTGTGGCTGACGATTGTGTGGGTTGCCTACCTGCTCGTGTTCCTCGGTACGCTGTGGAAGCGCAAAGAGCCGCATATCTATGTAGCGAACTGGTTCTACCTTTCCTTTATCGTGACCATCGCGATGCTTCACATCGTAAACAACTTGTCCATTCCCGTGTCATTGACGGGCACAAAGTCAGTGCAGGTATTTTCGGGTGTTCAGGATGCGATGACGCAATGGTGGTACGGTCACAATGCGGTCGGCTTTTTCCTGACCACAGGCTTCCTCGCCATCATGTATTATTTCATTCCGAAGCGAGTTAATCGACCAGTCTATTCCTACCGGCTGTCCATTGTTCACTTCTGGAGCCTTATCTTCATCTATATCTGGGCGGGGCCGCATCACCTCCATTACACGGCGCTGCCCCAATGGGCGCAAACGCTTGGGATGACCTTCTCGATCATGCTCTGGATGCCCAGCTGGGGCGGCATGATCAACGGCGTCATGACCCTGTCTGGTGCCTGGGACAAGCTGCGCACGGATCCAGTGGTTCGCATGATGGTCGTGTCGTTGGCGTTCTACGGCATGGCGACGTTCGAAGGTCCGCTTATGTCAGTGCGTGCCGTCAACTCACTCAGTCACTATACGGAATGGGGAATCGGGCATGTTCACTCCGGGGCGCTCGGCTGGGTTGGGTATATCAGCTTCGGGGCGCTCTATTGCCTCGTGCCGTGGCTCTACAAGAAGAAGGCTCTGTTCTCGAAGTCTCTTGTCGAATGGCACTTCTGGATCTCCACGATCGGCATCCTGTTCTACATGATCTCCATGTGGTTTGCCGGAATCATGGAAGGCCTGATGTGGCGTGCCTATAACGAGTATGGCTTCCTCGAATACAGCTTCGTGGAAACCGTCGAAGCCAAGCACATCAGCTACATGATCCGTGCGCTGGGCGGCAGCCTTTACTTCAGCGGTGCCTTGATCATGGCCTACAACCTTGTGCGTACCGCACTTGGCCATGGCGCTGCCGAGCCGGTCGAGGCCAAGCCCGACCCATACGCAACTCCCGAACCACGCACGACGCTGGTTCCGGCTGAATAGGAGCGAATCCATGAGTATTCTGAACAAACATGGATTGCTGGAGCGTCACTCGCTTCTGCTCACCATAGGTATCTTGGTTGTGGTCTCCATCGGCGGACTGATCCAGATGGCACCGCTTGCCTATATGGACAACACGATCGAGAAAGTGGACGGAATGCGTCCCTACACCCCGCTCGAACTGATGGGCCGGGACATCTACGTCCGAGAAGGCTGCTATGTTTGCCACAGCCAGATGGTGCGCCCTTTGCGGGATGAAGTGGAACGCTATGGCCACTACTCACTCGCGGCAGAAAGTATGTACGACCATCCTTTCCAGTGGGGGTCCAAGCGGACTGGTCCCGATTTGGCCCGTGTTGGTGGAAAGTATTCTGCTGAATGGCAAGTGGACCACCTCAAGGATCCGCGTGCGCTGGTACCGGAAAGTGTCATGCCGCCTTATGCCTTTCTTGCAGAGAAGAAGCTGAACTTCGACCGGATTGAGGATCGCCTTCGCACCGAGCGCATGCTTGGCGTGCCTTATACAGATGAAATGATCGAGAACGCGGAAGGGCACCTCTACGCTCAGGCCGATCCAGACGAAAAAGGATATGATTATCTAGATGGCTTACTTGAACAATATGATGGCGCATCCGGGCGCGAGGGCTCCGTTGAGTTTCGCGACTATGATGGTGATCCTCGGCGCGTCACGGAGATGGATGCCATTGTGGCCTATCTTCAAATGACCGGCACGCTCGTCGACTTCTCGACCTATGAAGCTGATGACCTCAGCAATCGGCGCTAGGAGGCAACTCGCATGTATGAAGCACTCTCAAGTTTCGCTCAGACCGGTGGCCTGGTCTATTTCGTCCTCATGTTTGCCGGGGCATTGATCTACGCCTTGTGGCCCAGCAACCAGGAAACATTCGACCGCGCCGCCAATTCTCCGCTTGAAGACAAGGGGCCGTCAAATGACTGATGAATCCAAGGACATTGACCAACATTCCGGCGTTGAGACGACCGGACACTCGTGGGACGGAATCAAGGAGCTGAACAATCCGCTGCCGCGCTGGTGGTTGTATGTCTGGTACATGTCAATTGCTTGGGCGATTGTCTACATGATCCTGATGCCGGCCATACCTGCGTTGCCGGGACTCGGTACCAACACCAAAGGTCTTCGCGGACATTCAGATCGAGTTGAAGTCGCCAAGGCGGTGAGCGAACTCAAGACGGCGCGTGACGCACAATCCATCGTCCTTTTGGATGCTGGGCTCGAAAAGATCGAAACCGACCGCACCTTGCAGCAGTTTGCGCTGGCCATGGGTGAAAGTGCCTTCGGCGACAATTGCGCAACTTGCCATGGGGCAGGTGGGCGCGGCGCCATTGGGTATCCGGCGCTGGCAGATGACGTTTGGCTTTGGGATGGTTCCCTGGACGGTATCGAATACACGATCCGACACGGTATCCGTCACGATACCGATGATGGAACCCGCTTTTCCGCGATGCCGGCGTTTGGACGAGATGGCCTGCTGAAGCGCAGCGAAGTGGATGATCTTGCGCAGTACGTTCTTGATCTGTCAGGGCACAGTGATGATCCGGAAGCTGTATTGCGGGCCGCACCAATCTTTCAGCAGCAATGCGCTACTTGTCATGGGGCGGACGGGACCGGGGATCGCACCCAAGGGGCACCAAATTTGACGGATGCAGAGTGGCTGTATGGTGACCGCGAAGCGGACATCGAAGCCACTATCTACAATGCCCGCAATTCCCACATGCCAGCTTGGGACGACCGATTGGATGACGCAACTATCAAGGCGATTGCCGTTTACGTACATTCGCTCGGCGGCGGCGAGTAGGAGCCAGTATGGCCAGCACAACCTTGATCGACCACGCTTCGGAACTCCCTGCCCAATCAGGCGGGGAGCCACCGCGGCATGAAGACCTCTACGCCAAGCGCAAGCAGATCTACCCCAAGCTCGCGCATGGCAAGTTCCGGACGATCAAATGGATTGTGATGGCCGTCACTCTGGGTGTTTACTATGGCTTGCCATGGGTAAGATGGAATCGCGGTGAAGGCATTCCAGATCAGGCTGTGTTGGCAGACTTCTCCAGCGAAAAATTCTACTTTTTCTTTATCGAACTCTGGCCGCAGGACATCCACTACATGGCTGGCGGGCTGATACTCGCCTCCCTATTGTTGTTTCTTGTGACCTCCCTGCTTGGTCGGGTCTGGTGCGGATACACATGCCCACAAACCGTTTGGACCGATCTCTACATATGGGTCGAGCGCGCCTTTGAGGGTGACCGTGCGACCCGCATGCGTCTCGACAAAGCACCTTGGACGGCAAACAAGATCGCGAGAAAACTGGGCAAACATGCTGTCTGGCTTGTTATCGCATTCTGGACCGGTGGCGCTTTCATTCTCTACTGGCATGACGCACCGACTGTCGCTGCTGGCTGGTTTACCGGTGATGCGCCCCTGACCGCCTATTGGTTCGCCGGAATCCTCACATTGACAACTTATTTCCTGGCAGGGACGATGCGCGAACAGGTGTGCACTTATATGTGCCCCTGGCCGCGCATTCAGGGCGCTTTGACAGATGAGCAGGCCCTCAATGTGACCTATCGCTATGACCGCGGTGAACCCCGAGGTCCGAAGCGTAAATCCGAGAGCTGGGACGACCGTGGCGATTGCATTGATTGCAATCAATGTGTTCAGGTTTGTCCGATGGGCATCGATATCCGGGATGGTGAGCAACTCGAATGCATCCATTGCGCACTATGCATCGATGCGTGCGACGAGATCATGGCGAAGGTAGATCGGCCCAAGGGTCTTATTGCCTATGATACACAGATTGCCGTGGCTGCGCGAAATGAAGGGCTGATCCCGCCCAAGCACAAACTGATTCGAGCACGTACTGTCGTCTATGCTGTCGTCATGCTTGCCATCGGGAGTCTGATGGCGTGGGGGCTTGCCACCAAGTCGACCATTGAAGCAAACATACTCAAGGATCGCTCGCCCCCCTTTGTCACCCTTTCGGACGGACGTATTCAGAATGGTTACACACTCAAGCTCGTGAACAAGGCAAGTGAACCCCGTACAATGCTGCTTGATGTCAGTGGATTGGAAGGGGGGGCGTTCAAGGTGATCGGTATGGAGCATGAAGGCAGCGACACGCTCGAATTGCCTGTGGAGGCATTTGGGGTGGATCGCTACCGCATCCTCGTAGTGGCAAATGCGACCGTTCCTCGCCGACAAGTGACGTTCACGGTGCGCGACGCGGCCACGGGTGAGACCGATGTAAACATATCTTCGTTCAGAGGAGATGAACAATGACAGACCATGCGCTGAGCGCTGACCCGAGTTCCAAGAGTGGAAAATTGACCGGATGGCATGTGTTTTGGATCATGCTGGGCTTCTTCGGTCTCATGTTCACGGTGAACGGTATTTTCCTCTATCATGCGATTACCAGCTTTCCGGGTGAGGATGTGAAGAAGTCCTACCTGCAGGGTTTGGACTATAACAGCACGCTGGAAGCGAAGGCCTCGCAAGATCTGCTTGGATGGAGCGCTGCGGCTGGCCTGTATGACGAAAATCTTGTGTTCAATCTGGCTGACTCCGCTGGCGAGCCCATCTCGACGCGTTTGGTATCTGTCGAGTTGCGCCATCCCGGCAGTACGACGCACGACGAGGTCGTAGTGCTCGAGTCTCATGGTTCAGGTGACTATGTCACGAGTGTTGCCGATTTACCGGCTGGTAGATGGGACGCTCAGTTCCAGGTCTTTGATGCTGAGGGAGACGAGGTGGTGTTCCGTGCGAACAAGCGGATCGTGATTCTGCCGTGACGAAAGCGATTCCCTCCGTGCCCGGATGCCCCTCTGGTCTTGCACCTGCAGCCACGCGAGATACCAAAAGGGGATATTCGGGCTTTGTTCGGATTGTCGGAGACGAGCGCGCGATCGATCTCCTTGTGCGGGGGGCGAAGTGCGGTGGCTGCCTCAGCAAGATTGAAAAATCCGTCTCGGCCCTGCCGGGTGTGACGCAGGCACGGTTGAACCTTTCGAGCGGACAGATGCGGGTGCGGTGGACCGGCCCGCTTGCCGCTGACCGGATTGCCCAGACGATATCCGATCTCGGTTATGGTGTTTCGGCGCAGGCAGCCGATACCGGCGCAGCCGACAAGGCGCGCGAAGAACGCTCCCTCCTCATCTCGATGGGCGTCGCAGGCTTTGCGGCCGCCAACATCATGTTGCTGTCGGTGTCTGTCTGGGCCGGACATGGCGAGATGGGCGAGGCGACACGCAAAACGCTGCATGCGCTCTCCGGAATAATTGCTCTTCCAGTCCTCCTGTTTTCCGGGCGCCACTTCTTTCGCTCGGCATGGGCCGCGCTCAGCAAGGGGCATGCGAACATGGATGTCCCAATCTCACTGGCGCTGAGCCTCGCGTTTGGGGTTAGCGTTTTTGAAACGATACGCGGCGGTGAACACGCCTATTTCGACGCCGTCGTGATGTTGTGCTTCTTCCTGTTGATCGGACGGTTCCTGGATGCGCGTCTCCGTCGGCAGGCGCATGCGGCAGCGAATGCCCTGGCGGCAATGCAGACAAGTGCTGTCACCCGCCTGAACGACAATGGAAGCGCCGTCTCTGTTGCGGCCAGCGACATTGCGGCAGGGGATCGCATCCTGCTCGCGCCAGGAGAGCGCGCAATGGTGGATATGCGTATTCTCACAGGCATTAGCGATGTCGATGAGAGCCTCGTGACGGGAGAATCTCTTCCCCGTACATTCTCTCCGGGAATGACGCTTCATGCGGGCGCGATCAACGTGACCGGACCCCTTCGCGGTGAGGCGTTGAAGGTCGCTGAAGAGTCGTTGCTGTCACAAATTGGCGAAATGCTGGAGGCTGGTGAGCAGCGCCGGTCTGCCTATCGCCGGATCGCCGACCGTGCCGTTTCCATCTACGTGCCGTTCGTTCATACGACAGCGGTGCTCGCCTGTGTCGGTTGGTTGCTGCTTGGCGCGTCACTACCAGAGGCGCTGATGATCGCCGTAGCGACCCTCATCATTACCTGCCCGTGTGCGCTCGCCCTCGCGGCGCCAGTGGCTCAAGTCGTGGCGGCGGGGCGACTGTTTCGCAAGGGCGTCTATCTACGGTCCGGGGATGCGTTTGAGCGTCTTGCCGAAGTGGATCATATCGTCTTTGACAAGACCGGGACACTTACTCTCGGTACGCCGAAACTAGAAGGCATTCAGCAGAATGGCTGCCCGGTGCCACTTGCGTCGACTGAGGCTGCAGCCATGCTTGCAGATGCCGCCAGCATGGCCCGTGTCAGCCATCATCCGCTTTCGCGCGCCCTCGTGGCCATGGCGGGACCGGGAACTGTGCTGGAAGGTGTACATGAAATTGCCGGGCGCGGTCTTGAGGCGGAAATGGATGGTCAGGTTTGGCGGCTGGGCTCGGCCGGCTGGACAGGTGCGGCGGCGCAAGGCGCTCTGCACGGCCCATCCTTGTGGCTAGACCAGGGCGACACTCCAGCGGTCCAATTTCGCTTCGTTGATGATGTACAGCCGGGTGCTGCTGAGGCGCTTGAGACGCTTCGAGACCAGGGCATCGAGTTGGAGATAGTGTCGGGAGACCAGAATAGCGCCGTTGCCTCGCTGGCTGGGGCCCTCGGGATCAGCGACTGGACCGGAGAAGCCACACCGCAGGAAAAGGTCGCCCGTCTGGAGAGTCTCCGCGCCGATGGCCGCCGCGTCCTGATGGTGGGGGACGGGCTGAACGATGCCGGCGCTTTGTCCCTGGCCCACGCATCTTTGGCACCGGGAGCCGCTATCGACATCACCCAGTCAGCGAGCGACGCCGTATATAGTGGGGGGCTCGAAGCCATTCCGGTCGTTTTGCGCGTAGCGAGAAAAACACGGTCGGTCATGCGGCAGAATTTCGCGCTGGCCGCTGCCTACAATGTTGTCGCCGTTCCGATTGCGGTGACCGGGCACGTAACACCTCTGATCGCCGCCATTGCCATGTCGCTGTCCTCAATTATTGTAACCCTTAACGCAATACGGCTGCAGATCGAGAACTAAAGGTCTATGACCATCATCATCTATCTCATTCCAGTTGCTCTGGCACTTGGCCTGCTGGGGTTGGGCGCGTTTGTATGGTCGATCCGCTCGGGTCAGTTTGACGACATGCAGGGACCTGCCTATCGCATTCTGGATAACGACGACGATACACCCGCCTGATCCAGCCGCCGACTGAGCGCACATGAACCGAGACGAATAATTTGGCCAAGCCGATGCAATTCTGCTTATTGAGCCGATGACGAAATTCCTCATTCTGGGGGGCGCACGATCCGGTAAAAGCGCCCGCGCGCAGGCTCTCGCAGAGGCCGCCTCGCCGCACCGCCTGTTCGTGGCAACCGCCGAGGCACTCGATGCCGAAATGACCGACAGGATCAAACGGCATCAGGCCGATCGCGGTGAAGGCTGGCGAACAATTGAAGCGCCGCTTGATCTGGTGTCCGTGATTCAGGGAGAGATCAATCCGGGTGAGTCCGTACTCATAGATTGCCTGACGCTCTGGCTCTCCAATCTATTCCACCACAATCGAGATATAGAGCAGGAAACTATGGCGCTTTGTAATGCGCTCCAGTCGTCACAGGTGCAGATTGCACTCGTCTCTAATGAAATTGGCTTGGGGTTGGTGCCAGAGACATCTTTGGGACGGGCTTTTCGGGATGCACAGGGGCGGCTGAACCAGAATGTTGCTGCTGTTTGCGATCAGGTGGATTTTGTCGCTGCCGGCCTTCCGCTCAGACTGAAAGGCTGAGCGCTTCCAGCAATCGCGTCTCTGCCGCTTCGTTCGCGATGAGGCCAAAACGCAGATGCTGGTTCGACCAGGAAAAGCGACGCACGTAAATGCCGCGCTCGGCGAGTCGTCTCCAGATCAGATGAGCATCTTCGCACTCAACAAACCGAAAAAGATTGGTTCCGTGAATCTCCTTGATTCCGGTGCCCACCAATATCTCGTCCAGACGTCTTCGGGCATCGTCAAGCCGCGCTCGTGTGCTGACTTGCCAGGAAGTGTCTTGATAGGCGCGCTTGCCAATGTCGAGCGCCAATCCGGATACGGGCCAAACACCGAGAAGGTTTGATATCGGTCGCAGTATATCTTCGGAAGCGATGATTGCGCCAAGGCGCAGGCCAGCGAGCCCGTAGAATTTTCCAAAGGACCGCAACACAATCAAGCCGGGTGCCCCGGCATGTCGGGCGAGGCTGAGTTCTGGTGCAAGGTCAGTATACGCCTCGTCCACGATCAGCCATCCGCCCCGCTCTGCCAGCTTCGCACGAGCTGCCTCCAGTTCATCCGGCTGGAAGAGACGCCCATCAGGATTGTTTGGGTTGCAGATGGCGACGGCGTCTACGTCACTGGATAAAGACAGGGGGGAAGTGGTTTCTATGACGCTACATCCGGCTGTGCGCCAAACTTGTGCATGATCCCCATAAGTGGGGGTCAGAACCGCGACACGTTTCGGAGAAATGATCTGCGGCAACATCCGGATCAGCAATTCACTTCCAGGCGCAAGCACCAATGTGTCAGCGGGCGCGCCAATGACCGATGCCATGGCGGCTCGGCATTGTTGATATGCGTCGCGGGTCGGCAGGGCATTCAGCGTATCTGGCGAAACATCCGGTACTGGATAGGACCACGGATTGATTCCGGTCGATAGATCTATCCATGGCCCTGACGCATTTGGAAATGCGGCGCGCATCTTGTCGAGGGAGCCACCGTGAACGAGATCGTGCCTCATAACATGTACGCTCCGAAAACGACCAATGCCACCAATGCGAATGCCATCGCGCATGAACGGCGGTACAGCGCCAGTCCCCTCAACACATCACCCCGCGCCGGATCTCTCGCACCACCATTTAGCCAGGGCTGACTGGTGGTGCGTCCTTCATATGCGCGCGGTCCCGACAGCCGAATGCCAAGCGCGCCGGCCATTGCAGCTTCAGGCCATCCCGCATTGGGAGAACGGTGTCGTCTTGCGTCTCTCAGCATCACTCTCCACGCTTGTCCCTTCAGCGAGGTGAGGGCGAGGAGCAAGCCCGTCAGGCGCGCCGGAAGGAAGTTTGCCGCGTCATCCAGTCTTGCGGCAAAACCACCGAACGCATAGTGCCGGTTACTGCGATGCCCGATCATCGAATCGAGCGTGTTGATGGCTTTGTACGCAGCAATTCCCGGCAATCCGAATACAAGCCCCCAGAATACCGGAGCAATCACGCCGTCAGACATGTTTTCGGCCAGGCTTTCCAGCGCTGCGCGCGCGATGCCATCTTCCTCCAGTTGCGCAGGGTCCCGGCCTACGATCAATGAAACCGCCTGGCGTGCTCCACTGATATCTCCGGTCGTTAGCGGTTTCGCCACGTCAGCCACGTGCGAATGAAGGCTACGGGACGCGATGAGGCTTGAGGCGATGGCTGCTTCAAGAACAGTTCCGACAAGCGATGGAGGCAACAGGCTCGAAATGGCGTGCGCCAGAGTGGCGACACTCAATACGAGAACCGCACTTGCAAATCCGCCCATCAGGTAACGAACCCCGTGCGACCAATCCGGGCGGTTGAGCATCTGGTCCGCGGTGCCGATTACCCCGCCCAGCCATGTCACGGGGTGACCAATTCGGCGAAACAGTTGTTGAGGCCAGCCAATTGTAACCTCCAACCCCCATGCGCACAGTATCAACGGCGCGAACCCCATCAAGTTTTCCGGCGCCAACCAGGCTCCTCCGCAAGCTTCAGCAGCGCATCAACATCCACGGCTTCCTCGACGCCATCGGCCAATTCGTCCAGAGCGGTGTCCACTGCAGTATCATAGTCGAGATTTCCCCCGCCAAAATGTCCGGCCTGTTCCAGCCACGCACGGCGAAACTCATTGCCTGCGAATGCTCCGTGCAGATATGTTCCTTCGATCCGGCCATTTGCGCTGCGCGCGCCATCCTGCTCCGCACCAAAATTTATGAATGGCCGGTTCGCATCAGGGCCTGACGTGCGACCAGCATGAATGACATAACCGGATGTAGTCGGTCCCAGGGCCGTCACGGCTCTGCTAACAGGTTTCACTTCCTTGTGCCGGGTCATGATCGTATCGACATCGAGCAATCCAAGGCCGGCTGCCTCGCCCGGGTCACCATCGACGCCGAAAGGGTCAGAGACCCGATTGCCAAGCATCTGGTATCCTCCACAAATACCGAGCACCCGGCCTCCCGCACGTGCGTGCGCGATGATGTCGTGGTCCCAACCCTGTGCGCGCAGGAAAGCGAGATCACCGAGTGTTGATTTCGTGCCAAACAGGATAACAACATCCGTGTTGCGCGGAATGGTCTGGCCCGGAGGAATCCAACTGAATTTGACGTTCTCCTCAAGCTTGAGGGGGTCGGCATCGTCGAAATTTGCAATCCGCGACAGTATGGGTGCCGCGATTTTCAAAGCCTTTCCAGAGGGTGTGAGCGGCGTGTCCAGGACGAGCGCGTCTTCGGCAGGCAGTTTCGAAGCGGCGGGCAACCAGGGTATCACGCCGAGGCACGGCCACCTGGCGCGGGTTTCGATTTCCGTCACGCCTTCATCAAACAGCTTCAAATCGCCCCTGAACTTGTTCACCAGAAAGGCGCGGATCATCGCACTGTCTTTCTTCTCAATTACATTCCGTGTTCCAACAAGACTGGCAATGACACCACCTTTTTCGATGTCGCCAACCAGACAAACGGGAACGCCCGCGCGTCGGGCAAACCCCATATTTGCTATGTCCCGGTCGCGCAGATTTGTTTCCGCCGGGCTGCCGGCGCCCTCGACAATGACCAGATCGTACGCATTGGTAAGTCGGCCAAAGCTCTCCATGACTGCGCCCATCAACTGGTCGCGATTGGCCATATAGTCTGCGGCTTCCATGGCATGAGTAGCCTTGCCATGCACGACGAGCTGCGCGGTGCAGTCTGTCTGGGGCTTCAGCAGCACCGGATTCATGTCAACATGGGGATCCAGGCCTGCCGCACGCGCCTGCAGCGCCTGAGCGCGGCCAATTTCACCCCCCGTTGGACAGGCGGCGGCATTGTTGGACATGTTTTGAGGTTTGAAGGGGGCAACACTCAGGCCTCGGCGCCGCGCGATCCGGCAAAGGGCCGCCGTCAGGACAGACTTGCCGACATCCGAGCCAGTGCCTTGCAACATCAGTGCGCGGGCGGTCATGCGGTACCGTCAATATGAATGTTCAACCCCTCGACCCGTGCCGCAACGCCATAAATGTCTCTCATTCGCTCGGCTGTCAGTGTTTCGGACGGAGGGCCATCCGCTTCAATACGCCCATCCTTCATCCAGACCATGCGAGAGGCATAGCGTGCAGCGAGCTGAATATCATGGAGCACGACCAGTGCGCCGCCACCTTGGTCCACATAGGTGCGGATCAGGTCGAGAATCCGAAATTGCTGACGGGGGTCCAGCGCAGCTATGGGCTCATCCGCGATGAGCAAAGGCGCTTCGGCGGCAAACGCGCGCGCACAATGGACGCGGGCCAGCTCCCCGCCTGAAAGCGTATCCGTTCGGCGCCCCGCCAGTTCCAGAAGTCCGCAGGCCTGAAGCGCGCGGTCAACGGCTTCGGCGTCTAATCCTTTCAAGCGGCCCAACGGCGCTCCGTGGCTGAACCGCCCAAGGGATACGACGTCACGGACACTATTCGGCCAGGCAAGCGGCCGGGTCTGGGGAAGGTAGGCTATTTGCCGGGCGCGCTGCGTCGGTGAGAGAGCATCAACCGGTTTACCGCCAAGCAAGCTGAGCCCCGCACTCGCCGATTGCAGGCCCAGACCGGCGCGGATCAAGCTCGTCTTGCCCGCACCATTCGGACCAAGCAGCGCGACGAACTCGCCACAGCCGAGGCGAAAGCTGGCATCGTCTACCAGCACGCTCTCCCTTGCGAGAACGGAGATGTTTTCGACGACGAGATCAGTCATTTCCGGTCCGCCTTTGCATCGCGATCCAGACAAAAGCGGGTGCACCGATGAGCGCCGCGACAACGCCGAGTTTAAGCTCCGCTGACGTCGGCATCAGGCGAACGAAAATGTCAGCGACGACCAGGATCAATCCGGAGAACAGCGCAGACGGCACAAGCGAGCGCGCTGGGTCATGCCCGACGAAGGGACGAATGATATGAGGCGCAACAATGCCGACAAAGCCAATTGCTCCAGCCAGCGCCACCGCGCCACCGGTTGCCAGACCCGCGCCAACCACGGTGAATATCTGCTGGCGCCGCAGATTGAGGCCAATCCCTGCTGCTGCCTCTTCGCCGAGAGTCAGCGCCGACAGGCCGCGCCGCGTAGCAAACAGAGTTGCGCCGCCCGCAAGGATGAAGGGCGCCGCCAGCGTAATTTCGTCAAAGCTGCGATTGGCAACTGAGCCCAGCATCCAGTTGATCATGTCAGATAGTGAAAACGGGTTCGGTGCCAGGTTCATCAACAGGCTCATGGCCGCGCCAGCAAAGCTCGACAGGCCAACACCGATCAGGATGAGCGTGACAACAGACTGGGTGCGCAATGCGGCGATGGTAATGAGAGCTGTTGCCGTCAGTGCACCAATGATCGCGGCAATCGGTACGGCCCAGGGCGTGATCGAGGCGATCCCGTAATAGAGTGCGAACGTAGCCATAAGCGACGCAGACGCCGAGACTCCCAGAACCCCCGGTTCTGCCAGAGGGTTCCTCAGCAAGCCCTGCAAGGCAGCGCCGCTGATGCCCAGCGCGGCCCCGACGATATAAGCCGCGATCGCCCGCGGCAGCCGTATCTGCCAAACGACCAGGCGGTCGCCTGCTTCCGCTCCCCCGAAGAGGGCTGCCAGCAACCGGTCGGCGGGCAGGGCGGTTGATCCGAGGAGGCATGCCGAGAGAATTGCCAACACACTTGCGGCGATCAATGTCGGCATGAGCAGGGTTTCACGCGTCATTGTCCGTCCTTTCCGGCCAACGCCTCGACGGCATCCATCAAGAACCAGCCGCTGCACGAGGTCCACGCGCCTTCAAGCGATACGACTTCGCTCTGGGTAAGCTGCGCCTTTGCGACAGGGTGCTTCATCGGACTCCACGCGTCCGGATGATTGGTGCGCGATCCGAAGAAGGCAGCCGCTACGACATCAGGTTTCTCATAGGCAAGCGTTTCCAACGGGATGGATCGCCAGCCATGTTCTGTTTCCATATTGGTCAGGCCCGCCGCCACGATCATTTCATGAATCAGCGAGCCCGGGCCGGTCGTTACACCTGCGGGCGTCATGTACAATGCGGTCTGGCCAGTCTCGCGCTTTCTCAACCGCGCAAGGCGGTGTTGCATCTCAGTGTTCACGAGCGCACCCCGTTCAGGCTCTCCCAACTCGTTGGCGATGCGTTGCGTGTTTTTCATCACGGAAGGTATGTCAGGCGTCCAACCAACTTCCACCACAGGCACGCCTGCCTTCTCGAAGAACGCGGCGGCATTCGGTCCGCCGCCATAGGACCGCACAACAAGGTCGGGCTTGAGGATCAGTACATTCTCGGCGTTTGGCCTGACGGTCGCGATGCCGCTGGCGGTGTCCCGCATATAGGAAAATTCCCGACCCGCATCCGGCGACAAGGCCAGGACGCGTTCCCGGTCGACAAGCTTCAAAACATACTGGTCGGCGCAATAGTCGAGGCTGACAATCCGGGCAGGGCGCTCAGGCTTTGTGAGCACATTCTTGCCGGCCTGTCCGCAAGCAGACAGAAGAAGCGCAAGAATTGGGATTATCAGCCTCGACATGGAGATGTCCTAGTAGCGGAGCCGCACGCCGACAGATCCGGACAGTCCGGGTGTGCCATATCCCAGGATCTGCTGGTACTCCTCATCGAGCAGGTTCTCGATCCGGCCATAGATTTCGACTGTATCATTGAGATCATAGCTGCCGGTCAGGTCGACGCGTGTCCAGCTGTCGAGTTCGGATCCGTCTGTATTAGTTTCTTCGCCATTGTAGCGAACGAGCACTGCGCCAGAGAAGGGGCCGTCCGGATCAAAAGAAGCTGAGATGTTCCCGGTGCTTTCCGGGAGGCGGGCCAATGCGTTTCCGTTGCCATCATCTGAGTCAATGAACGTATAACTCGCCGCGATACCCAGCCAGTTGTTGATCGCGTAAGCGCCAGTCAACTCGCCCCCCTGCGAGTCCACAAGGGCGATATTGTCGTAGCCAGCCGTGTAAGAGAAATCGATCATGTTTTCGGTTTCCTGATCGAACAGGGTTGCACCAAGGACGATGCGCTCGTCAGCAGACTGCCATTGCACACCAATGTCATAAGCCTCGGAGGTTTCAGCCTTGAGGTTGGTATTGGGGGCGGTCAGTCCACAGAAGGTGCAGATATAGGTCGACTGAAAGATGCTGGGTGCCTTGAAGCCTTGACCCCAGCTTGCCTTGAAGGTGAGCTGATCTGTTGCGGTCCAGGCTGCTGCCACGCGACCCGTTGTTTCAGAGCCGAAAGTCTCGTGATCGTCGACCCGAATTCCGCCTGTCAGTGTCAAACTGTCCACGGGTTTGAATTCGTAGAGCGCAAACAAACTGTCAATCGAGGACTCTTGCTCATTGGCACTTGTCTCTTCGCGCTCCGTTCCAAAGGCCAATGTATTTGTGTCGTTGATGGCGAATGTGCCCTGATAGCGAAACAGCACGCGGTCACCTTCAGTGAAATAACTCTGGACACCGTTTGACGTATTTTCGCGTTCAATATCGGCATAGCCAATCTGAACAAGGTTCTCGAGTCGGCCATCGAACAGTGGCGCTTTCAGGGTGATGTTTCCAGACAGCGTCTCCGAATTCGTGACCTCATCACCATCCGCCACGCTGCCCTGCGCACCGAACGCATAGCTGTCATATTCAGACTCTGCGTCGCTCCACATCAGGCTGGTTTCGAGACGAACACTGGCCGGCAGGTTCAAACCGCCTTTGGCCGAGACCGTCTGTGAGTCGTAGCCGTCGTCTTCGGAGTTACCATTCGCCTCATCCGCTTTGGAAATACCATCTGTGGTCAGTCCGGTAGCCGCGAGCCGGAAATCACCGATTTCATTCGCATTGCTGATCGACGCGCCGCCGCGCAATGTATTGAAGGAGCCGTATTCGCCGAACACCGTGCCTGACAAGCCTTCTGTGGGGCGCTTGGTCGTGATGGACACGACGCCGCCAATGGCATCACTCCCCCAGAGCGTCGATTGCGGGCCTTTCAGCACTTCGATACGCTCAATGGTGTCTGTGTCCAGATAAGCGAAGTTGTAGCCGCCACCGGTGCCGGTCGGATCGTTTACGGGTACGCCGTCGATCAGCACCAATGTCTGGTCATTGGAAGCACCGCGTATACGCACGCTGGCGTTGCCGCCAAAGGCGCCGTTCTGGTTGACCGTGACACCGGGCGCGGTTGCAATAGCGTCCAGGGCAAAGTCGACGCCCAACTCTTCCAGGTCGTCCCGCGTGATGACGGAGACACTTGAGCCAATTTCGGTCATCGTCTGGTCAAGGCGTGATCCATTGACGATGATCGTATCGAGTTTGGTTTCTTCGATGCTTGCAGTCTGGGCGGTCGCCGAGACGGTAAAGCCGAACGCAACAGCCCCCAGCAGGGCGGTTTTGTAGAACATATCTTTTCCTCGCATCCCAGCCGCCCGAATGGTGGATGCAGTTCATAACGACAATCTGGCCTCACCTTGTGATTGGTGCGGACGGCCAGGCCCAGGGGTTCGGATGTCGTTACAAAGGATAGGCTTGAAGCCTTCCCGCCCGCTGAGAACTATTCCCGGCCTCCGGACGAACGACGCGATGGCAGGTCTCCTGGCTCACCGATCGTCATCTCAGGCCGCCTTCCCAGAGCGATTGCTCCAGTGGCTGTATGGCCTTCAACTCCCGGCTCACAGTTGCGGGTACAGCGCCGAATTCACATCGGCTTCCCTCTTAGCTTTCCTTGCAGAAAGCACCATCTGAAAGTGGTAATGTTGCAAGCCTCGCGACCTGTCAATACTGCCGCTATTACAGGACGCGCGGCAAAATGGTCAGAAGTCGACGCCACGCTTGGCTTTGAGCCCCGCTTTGAAGGGGTGCTTCACCTCGACCATCTCGCTGACAAGATCGGCATAGTCGCAAAGTTC
>NZ_DFME01000117.1:53228-66374 GCF_002375605.1 Hyphomonas sp. UBA3601
GTCCTGTGTGTCCCAAGTGAAGCCTTCACCCATTGTGTGCCATTCGAGTTGATCGGGGAACTTGTCGAAGAATTGTCGTTCACCGGTAATCCATTTGCCCTTGATGAACTGGACGACCCCCACGCGGTGGCCCCAGCCAAGGGCACGGGCAATGACGCCGAAGGCCGAGCTTGACTTGCCCTTGCCATTTCCCGTGTGAACCAGCACCAGCCCGCGATCCGGCACGGCGGCCGCGTCGGTCTTCTTGCGTTGCTCTGCCTGCAGCGCCTTCATCTTTTCAGTATGGGAAGTGTCGTCGGTCATGTCGCGCTTCCTGAGTGTTCCAGCAGCGTGATGAGGCCGCCATAGGCGACCGAGCTCTGATAGTGATGGTGGCCGCCGAGCGCGGCAAAGGCTGCCTTGATTACGCCGGCATGGGTCACGACAAGAGTGTGGCTGTCGGGGTGGTTGAGTTCGGCTATGGCGTTCTGAGTGCGGGCGGTCAGCATGGCGACGCTTTCCCCCTCATGAGGCCTCGCATGGAGGAAGTCCGATGCCCAGGCATCGAGTTCATGTCTCGGCAATTCGTTCCAGGGCTTCATCTCCCAGGTTCCGAAATCCATCTCGACCAGTCGTTCATCCCGGATGATGTTCAGCCCACTCCGTTCTCCGATGAATTCGGCAAGCTCAGCGCACCGGGTCAGCGGGCTCGATACGATGCGGTCTATCCGTGGCAGTCCGGCCACAACGATGCTGGCCTCGTCCGCAAAAGAGGTCGCGAGCGCCAGGTCAGTTCGACCATAACAGGTGCCGGGTGCGACATCAGGCGTTGTATGCCGAAGGAGGGTCAGAGCCATGCGAGGAGCCCCAGATAGAATCCGATCTCGCTTGCTTGCTGTACCGCGCCGAGCGTGTCGCCCGTATAGCCCCCCAGTTTGGGCTCAAAGAACAGGCGCATTAGAACATGCGCGAAACACAATGAAACAATACCGGACAAAAGTGAGACGAAAGGAAACAGGACAGCACCGACTGCAACAGCACCCAACGCTGTGAAACCGGCAATTATCAAGCTGGACGCAGATATACCCGTTGCCACAGGCTTTCCCGTACCTTCCTCCCGCACATACCGGTTGGTCGCGATCACACACACAGCTGAGAACCGAGAGACGCAATGCGCAACGGGCAGGGCAGCGCAGACCCAGATTGGCGGTATCGCCGACAGCGCACCCACCTTGATTGCGAGCGCCAGGAACAGCGCGGCGGCCCCATATGTGCCGAGCCGACTATCCTTCATGATTTCCAATGCACGAACAGGTGTATGTCCGCCGCCAATGCCGTCAAACGTGTCGGCCAAGCCATCCTCATGGAACGCACCTGTCAGCAGCAGGCCTGCGCTGACCGCCAGCAACGCCGCCATGAAGTCCGGCAGGACCAGGGCGGCGATCCAGAAGACGCCCGCACTCACGAGTCCCACAAGTATGCCGACCAGGGGGAAATATCTCGGCGCTTGCGCCATGCGCTCCGGTGTGAACATCTTGTCTGTTCTGAGCGGTAGCCGAGTCAGAAATTGCACAGCGAGTACGAGTTTGGCGAGTTCGCCATTCATGCCGGGCCACTCACTCCGGCGCTCTCGAAGCTCGCCATCTCACGCAGCATCGCTGCGGCTGCCTTCACAAGCGGAAAGGCGAGCAATGCGCCCGTACCCTCGCCCAGGCGCATGCCCAGATGCAGTAATGGCTTGGCCTTTAGCGCGGCCAGTACACGCCCATGTCCGGCCTCTGCGGATTGGTGCGCAAAGATCATGTTCTTCCGGCAATCGGGTGAAATCGCTTCAGCGGCCAATGCGGCGACTGTCGCAATGAAGCCGTCCACGATGACAATCTTGCCGCTCGCTGCTGCTCCGATCATGGCGCCGGCCATCATGGCAATCTCGAAGCCGCCATACTCCTGGAGCGCCAGACCAGCTTCCAGTTTATCGTTCGTCCGGTTTGCAGCTTTTTCCAACAGTTCGCATTTGCGGCGAAGACCATCATCGTCGAGACCTGTGCCCCGTCCAGTCAGGTCGGCAACTGGCACTCCGAGTATTTTGGCCGCCACGAGGCTTGCTGAGGATGTGTTGCCGATGCCCATCTCGCCAAAACACGCAACCGTTTCGTCGCCTTCATGACCCAGCGCTGACCCGGAAGACAGCGCAGCAGCGTGTTCGGAGGGTGTCATCGCGGGCCGCTCAATGGCGTTGGCCGTGCCTGCTGCGATCCGACGCGGGATCAGGCCTGGGTGATCGATCAGCTGTCCAGCTACTCCAGCGTCAACCACGCGGACGCTCGCGCCAACAGAACGGGCGAAGACATTGGCGGCTGCGCCCTCCGAAAGAAAGTTGAGCACCATCTGGCGGGTCACATCCTGCGGGAATGCCGAGACACCCGCTGTTGCCATGCCATGGTCAGCTGCAAAGATGGTGAGCCTGCATGTGTCCGCGCGAGGCGTCAGGGATTTCTGGATCTGCGCGATCTGAACAGCAAGCGTTTCGATCCCCCCCAGTGCGCCAAGTGGTTTGGTTTTGCCGTCGATTGCTGCGCGAATTTGAGCTTCAAATTGCGCTTCAGAATGGGATGCATCCGTATCTGTAGGTGTCTGCATGATGAAGAATGCCCGTTTACTTAAATCGTGTGGCGGGGTTCTAGGCAGCATCGGAGGCGATTGTACAGGCTCGGCAAATTTCTCATGTCAGCTTTTTCCTGGAGGTTCGGCGCCAGTCGCGCGGCTTTCCGACCTGCTTCCGCATGTCCTGCGCAGCCTGAAAATCCGGGCGTCACAACTGAGTCGGCGGGCAAGGTTCGGTGGCGCCAAGAGCCACACAGTCTCGCCACACTTGGCGCATGCATCCTGTGCTTGTTTCTCTATCTTGGCATACCTTTTGCGTTGTAGAGTCTGTGTGTCGCGGCGATTGTGCGACTGTCAGGATTCGAGACCAAGGTGCGTATGTACGCCTCCGGCAACAGCAAGATTCTCTTCATTACGCATGGCGCGGGTCGCGGCCGCAAAGTGCCGACAGGCGATGTTTTCCTGAAACGGCTGGCAGCGAAGTCTGATCCCTTGCTCAAGGATATCCGGATCCATCGCACAGGTTCCGGGTCCGCCAACTTTGAGGGTGTGGGGCTGGTCGTCTTCTGGCTGGGCGATCCTCTGATGCAGAAGTACCCGGCCTGTTATGTTGATGCTTTGGCCATTGCCGAAGAGGCGGTTGATCGAGGGATTCGTATCCTCAACCATCCAGACGCGCTCAGCAACACGACCAAATCCAGGCAGGCGCATATCTGGGCTGACGCAGGCGTACCATGCGCCGCCGCTGCGTCGGCATCGACATTGGAGGAGATGGCGGGCGCGATCGAGCAAATCGGATTTCCCTGTATCGTCCGAAGTGATCAGGAGCATGCACAAAGACAGGTTGCGACCCTGTTCAAGGCTGAGGACGCAAAGGCGCTCGACAGCGAGGGGTTACTGCCAGCAGTTGTTCTGAAGCTGTATGACATCCGTCAGGAATACCGTGACGTTGGCAGGCCCCGCTCCGATCTCTTTGCGCGCTATCACCACAAGGCCCGAGCGTTCGTGTGTGGTGACCGTGTTCTGGCATCTCACCTGTTCTTTTCGACCGAGAGAATCGTTGGCCTGTCCAACAGTCTGTTCCAGCGGGAGGCGAGCCGACTGCGGCGTCTGGCAAGATATTTTGGCTATCATGAGCGTTTGCGAGCCGACCTGATTGCTGCAGACAAGGCATATTTCTCCGCGCCTTTGGAAGAGGCGCAGGAACTCGTTCAGGCGGTCAGGGCGCTTGGGCTGGACTTTGCCGCGGTCGATTATAGCATCCGTCCAGAGGGGCACATCATCATATGGGAGGCCAATCCGTATTTCTGGTTGCCCCATGGCAAGGCCAGCGTTTTGTCGCGCCAACGCGATGCAGTCACCCGCGTGGACCAGACATTCGATTGGTTCACTGCTTGCATCAAAGCCTATTGTAATGATCATCCCACCTTGTCGGTGGTTTCTGCATCCCGACGCTGAAACGATGTCGCCCTTGGAGTTGCATTGAATGTTTTCGACGCATCTTATCGCCGCACCACCTGCGCAACGGGTAGATTGGGTAGATTACGCGAAGGGCATCTGCATCATTCTGGTGGTAATGATGCACGCGGTAAATGGCGTCGAATATCTGTTCGATGAGCAAGGATGGATGCATCCCATCATCGATTTTGCACGGCCCTTCCGAATTCCAGACTTCTTTTTGGTGGCGGGTCTGTTCCTGAGCCGGTCGATTCATGCGCCGCTCGCCGACTATCTCGACCGGAAAGTCGTGCATTTCATATATTTCTACGTGCTCTGGCTCACGCTCCAGCTTCCCGTTCTGGAGTTCGGTGCGTTGGTGTCCCATCCTGGTTATGTCCTGAAGCTATGGTTCTACAGCTTCGTCGAACCCTCGAACTCGCTTTGGTTCGTGCACATGTTGGCGATCTTCTATGTGGTTACGCGCTTGCTGCGAAACGTGCCGGTCTGGATCGTGTTTGCAGGCGCCTTCATCCTCCAGTCTCTCTACCAACTTGTGCTGATTGATACGGGATGGGGCGTGATCGACCGGTTCGCAAACCGGTATGTTTATTTCTTCATGGGGTACGCGTTTGCACCACAAATCTTCCGATTTGCCGGAAGGGCGGCCAAAGCGCCTTGGATCGGAGCCCTTGGTTTGCTGGCTTGGGGCATTCTGAATTGGTGGGCAGTCAGCCTCGCCTTGCATGAAGAAGTGGTTGCGAGTTTCATTCTGGGCATCGCCGGCGCGACTGCCGTCTGCGTCGTGTCAGCGCTGCTGACCCGGTTCCGCGCAGCAGACTTTCTCAGATATTGCGGTCGGCACTCGATCGTCATCTACCTGACCTACGCGTTTCCGCTCGTTGCGATGGAGCGACTGGTGCTGCCTGCAATCGGAGCGCCCTTCGGCGATGTGGGGCTGGCGTCCGCCTTGACCCTGACATTCGCTGTTGCGCTCCCGCTTGCCTTCCACGCCCTCATTCGCGGCACGCCGCTCAATTTCCTGTACGTCCGTCCGGATTGGGCCAGCTTGTCTGGAAGCGAGCGCGGGAAAAGGCGCGCTGCGTTGTCGGCAAAATAGCCTAGACGTTGAAGCGAAACAGCATCACATCGCCATCCTGGACTATGTAATCCTTGCCTTCTGACCGCATCTTGCCGGCTTCTTTCGCGCCTGCTTCGCCGCCATGCTCGACATAGTCCATGTAGGCAACGGTTTCGGCGCGGATAAAGCCTTTCTCAAAGTCACCATGGATAACCCCGGCAGCCTTGGGAGCACTCCAACCTTTCCGGATGGTCCATGCGCGGGATTCCTTCGGTCCGACCGTGAAATAGGTCTGCAGGTCGAGAAGGTCGTATCCGGTATGGATCAGACGGGTCAGGCCCGGCTCTTCCAGTCCGAGCGTCTCAAGATATTCGCTGCGGTCCGGCTCATCCAACAGGGCGAGCTCGGCTTCAATTTGAGCTGAAATCACAACGCACGCAGCGCCTTCTTCAGTCGCGCGGGCCTCGACACGACTGGAATATTCGTTACCTGTTGCGGCACTGTCCTCATCAACGTTCGCGACGAACAGAACCGGTTTTGAGGTCAAGAGCTGCAGCATGTTCCACGCTTTTGTGTCGTCTTTCGAGACAACAGCGCGTCGGGCCGGGCGACCTTCGTTCAGCTCGGCAAGTGCGAGATCAATCAAAGCGACCTGAGCCTTGGCTTCCTTGTCACCGGAATTGGCCTTTTTCACGACGCCGGCCTTGCGCTTTTCAAGGCTTTCCATGTCAGCCAGCATGAGTTCGGTCTCGACGACTTCGAAGTCGGCAATCGGGTCGACCTTCCCGCTGACATGCGTGATATCGTCATTCTCGAAACAGCGAAGGACATAGATGATCGCGTCTGTCTCACGGATATTGGCGAGGAATTTGTTGCCAAGGCCTTCACCTTGGGAGGCGCCCTCTACGAGACCCGCAATGTCCACGAAGTTCATGCGCGCCGGGATGATCTCCTTCGAGCCACCGACTTCGGCGAGCTTCTCCAGCCTGGGCTCTGGTACGGCGACTTCGCCAACATTTGGCTCAATCGTGCAGAATGGATAGTTGGCCGCTTGCGCTGTGGCCGTCTGAGTGAGCGCATTGAAGAGTGTGGACTTTCCCACATTGGGAAGGCCTACGATGCCGCATTTGAAGCCCATACCGGTCTCCTGAGTAACTGGTTCGCCGCGCAAATAGCCGTATTCACAGCCGAAAAACAGACGGAAATATCGCCTGATAGCGGAATTGGGTGGAATATTAAGGGTCTATGGGTATGCTTGGCTCATTACTTCAAGAGGTAGCGCGCATATGGCGTACGATGTTTTCCTGGTATCGGCGATCGAAGATCGCGACATGGCGAAGTTGGTCGCACGTCGGCTGCGTTCGCTAAAGTTCAAGGTCTGGTTCGATCAAAAGCAGGTGGACAATACGTTCGATGCCAAGGATGCACGCAATGCGGGCAATTCCAAGCATATGCTTGTCATGTGGTCCGAACATGCAGTGAAGAGCGACTGGGTGCGTGCGGCGGCTTCTGTCGGGCATTCGCGGCCTGGCATGTTGGCCCAAGTCAGCGTCGACAAGACGATCCCTTACGAGCCGTTCAAAAGCGACAAACGTTTCTCGATTGAGGGCATGACGTCGCGCAAGACTCCTGAAGGCTTTTACAAACTGATCGAAGAGCTCGGCCAGCGCGATGGGCGCTCCGACCTTCGAGAGTGGATGGGGTATGGCTCGAAGGATGAAGAAGCGCGGGAAGACTGGCTCACGGCTCATCCGGACGACCCGCTTGCTATTGATGCAAAGAAGAAGCGTGAGAAGGCGATGGGTATCAAGCCTGCGCCAGCGGCCGAGACGGCCAGCGCAGCCGCCTTGGCAAAGGCTTCCGTCAAACCGCATGTCGCAAGTTCCGGTCCAGGCCAACGCCCAACAAGCTCAGCGGCGCCTGCCACTTCAGATCCATTGGGCATGGGATGGGGCACGATTGCCGCAGTTGGCGCAGCCGTGTTCGCAATGTTTTTCCTGAGCTGGATTTTCCGCTCTCAGACGATCACCGCTCCGGTCTATGCCGGTGCACCGGGTGTCGGAAATGCTTATGTCCTTCAGGAAGCCTGTCCAGCAGGCCAGGTGCCAGCATCACTCATGAAAGTGCTCGAGCCGGGGCCGATCGTGAATGATACTGAAGAGCCGGAGCCTGAAAACTAGTTCAGGCGAAGACGGCGATGGTCTGTCGGCCGATCATGATCGGTTGGCCTGATGTATTCCACAACGTCATGGCTTGGCTGTTATAGCCATCCTTTGACGTATCGGCGACATGCCGGGCCAGGAACCACCCCTCGTTCGTCCGAATGTCATCTGTCAGGAATTCTGCCATCCATGTCATGGAGCTGATACGGGCCTGTCCTGTCAGCATCGACATTGCCGCAGGCGGTGGTGCGTCTGCGAGTGCCAGGACGGAAACCGCGTCCGGCGGAACCGAGCCATCCTTGTGCCGCATCCAGAGAGACATGTCTGCGTCTGGCGCACCCGACATCGGGGGGCTTCCATTCGCCAGCCGCATGTTGAAGTTGCGGGTGAAGGCAGGGCGCCTCGGCGACTCTCCGAAGAAAGATGCGGTCTCGTCCGGGGAGGTAACTTCAGGCGCAGGAAGGTTTGCAAAATTGAGGGATGACTCACGGTGTGCCCCAAAGGCAAAGATCGCCTCGGCAGCAACGCCTGCTTCGCCCATCATGCGCACGCTCGTAAAGACGGTATTCTTGCCTTCGCGCAGCAGGGTGGCGGTGCATTCGACGTCACCCGACACAGGCCCGACAAATGCCACTTGCGCAGACCGGATCTGACGCCCGCCAGAGGTCGGCATCGCGGCTTGCAGGCACAGCGCCGCAGTCAGCCCCCCATAGGTTGTGCGGCCTTGCATCCAGGTCTCCGGCACATGAAAAGACATGGCATGGTCGCCGGTCTGTTTGCCGCTGCGCATGAGGGTGGTGAAATCCATCAGTCTCTCCCTGACTACAAGAGCGCCAATTTAGTCAGTTCTGGAAAGGAACCAACTCTTGACGCCGGGGTATGCGAACAAAAAAGCGCCCCGGCATATCACCGGGACGCTCAATGTTTTCGATAGGGCGCAGCCTAGTGCTGGCTCTCCGGTGTCGTGACTTTCAAGCCATCCAGATCTTCCGAAACGGTGATCTGGCAAGACAGGCGGGAATTTTCCTGAACATTTTCAGCGAAATCCAGCATGGATTTTTCCATTTCTTCCTGCTCTCCAACTTTGTCCATGAAGGCCTGGTCGACATATACATGGCATGTGGCACACGCGCAGGCGCCGCCGCAATCGGCATCAATGCCCGGAATGGAGTTCTTGATAGCAGCTTCCATCACGGTCTCGCCGTTCTGGGCCTCCACAACGCGCTCGGTGCCGTCGTGGTCGATATAGGTAATTTTCGCCATGTGCGGGTTTCTCTCCTTCAAGCTGCCACTGCGTTAGTGGCAATCTCTTTCATTGTTATTGATGTGTCTGCAAGAATGTCAGCCGAAAGCTTGGCGCCTGACATGATGAGCTTCTTGGATGCGAGGAATTCGGGCGGACTGTTGATCGCATCCACTGCGATGAGCGTTCCGTTCTTCAGGTAGAAGGCCGCAAACTTTCGATCCTCCGGTGAACCTCTCACGACGATCTCGTCATACCCGGCGCCGAGCCCGGCGATCTGGAGCTTGAGGTCGTACTGGTCTGACCAGAACCAAGGGCAATCTTCATTCGGTCGCGGTTTGCCAAGAATGGCGGCGGCAGCGAGCTTGCCCTGCTCGATGGCATTGTGGACGCTTTCAAGCCGGCCAGAGCGACCAAAATGCACCAGCGGCCGACTGGCGCAATCGCCTGCGGCAAAGATTCGTGGGTCGGATGTGCGCGCATCGCGATCAACAAGAATGCCATTATTGCAGGCAATTCCGGAATCTTTGGCGAGTGCTTCGTTTGGCAGGATACCGATGCCGACCAGAACAATGTCCGCATCGAGTTTGGTCCCATCGGTGAGCACGGCAGCGGTCACCGCGCCATCATTCCCTTCAAGCTTCGACAGGCTCGTCTCTGTGCGAATCTCAACGCCCTGGCGGCGATGCTCAGCCTCATAGAACTCGCTCATGACCGGGCTTGTAACTCTGGCTAGAACACGTGGTGCCATTTCCAGAACGGTCGTTTTCAGACCCATTTGCTGGGCGACGGCCGCTGCTTCAAGACCGATATAACCAGCTCCGATAATCACCATGGAGCGTCCGGCCACCATTTGCGGCCGGATCCGCTCGACATCGGCAAGACCGCGCAGCGCGTAGACATGCTCAAGCTCTGCACCGTCGATCGGCAGGGCGCGAGGGCGCGAACCCGTCGCGATGATCAGCGCGTCATATTCGAGGTGGCCACCATGTTCGAGATCCACTCTGCGTTCCGCCCGGTCGATGCTGGTTGCACGTGTCGAAAGGATCAATTCCACATTGTTGTCTTCGTACCAGGCGGCTGGTTTGAAGTAGAGGCGCTCCTCGGCGAACTCACCCTTCATATAGGCTTTTGACAATGGTGGGCGCTGGTAGGGCAGTGCCGGTTCTTCACCGACCAATGTCAATTCGCCCGTATAGCCACCCATGCGCAGGGATTGAATTGCTTGCGCCGCAGCTTGCCCAGCCCCAAGCACCACAATGCGTTTTGCGTCTGTCAAATCCAATGTGCTATTCCCGGTCTACGTAGGGTCAATTCGTGACGCCTGCGTCATTTTTAATGTTCTAGGCCAGTCTGCCTGTTACTGCAAGGCATGTCACCACGCGTTTTGCCGCAATTTGGTCAGGAAACGATGGTGTGTGAGGTCAGTCTTTTATATGCACATGATGATGAAATTGACCTACCGACTCGACAATGAGGCTCACACGCTCGCATTCGGCAATGCGATCGCCCCCTTGCTGAAGCCGGGCGACGTGATTGCCTTGCATGGCGGACTGGGTGTCGGGAAGACGACATTTACGCGAGGGCTGGTCCGGGCGCTCATACCGGACATTCAGGAAGTGCCGAGCCCGACATATACTCTGGTCCAAGCCTACGAGGCTCCGGATTTTCCCGTCTGGCATTTTGACCTCTATCGGCTGGGATCGCCTGACGAAATGGCTGAGATTGGGTGGGACGAGACGCCGGAAGGCGTGGCGATTGTCGAGTGGCCGGAGAAAGCGGGAAAGCACCTTCCTGCGTGGCGGCTGGATATCGTCTTTGACTTTGAAGGCGAACATCGGCTCGTATCCCTGGAACCCCAAGGCGAAGATTGGCGGGCGCGCTGCAATGAATTTCAATTCTAATTCCCGCGACGCGCTGATCGCCGATTTTCTTGCGCGTCATGGATGGGGTGGTGCAGACCTCAAGCCATTGGGACAAGACGCATCCACGCGCCGGTATGTTCGGATGGTGCGCGCTGATGGTTCGGCGGCGATGCTGATGGATGCCCCACGCATCGAAGCCGACCCATGCCCACCGGATGCCGATGATGCCACGCGCAACGCGATGGGCTGGAATGCACAGACGCGTTTGGCGGCCTCTCGTGTCGACGCCTTCGTCCTGATTGCGCACCATCTCAGATTACTCGGTTTTGAGGCGCCGGAGATATTTGCGCATGATACTGAAGCCGGGTTGGCTATTCTGCAGGATTACGGCGACGGTAGGGAATTGGCTCGGCAGATCGAGCAGGATCCAGCTTTGGAAGTGCCCGCCTACATGCTGGCCGCTGGCATGTTGGCAAAACTTCATCAGCAACCGATCCCCGAAGCTGTGATCTATGGGTCCGAGCAATGGCCGATTCTCGATTTTGACCGCCTCGCATTGTCCTCGAATGCTGACCTGTATGCGGACTGGTTGCCAGTGGAGGCGGGTGGCGGTGCGCTGACTGGACTTGCCCGCGTTAGGTGGGAGTCCGAACGTGATGCCCTGATCGAACAGGCAATGTCGTTCCCGCGAGTGTTCACTCTGCGTGACTATCATGCAGAAAACCTGCTCTGGTTGGGCGACGACCGCATCGCGCTGCTCGATTTTCAGGACGCGGTGAAGGGCTGGGATGCGTGGGATATGGCCATGCTGACCCAGGACGCGCGACGGGACGTTTCGCATGAGGCGTCCGAAGCCGCGATCCGGCACTATCTCGACCAGACCGGCAAGACGCGCGAGGCCTTTGACGAGCGGCTCGCCGTGATTGGGGCTCTCAACGCGCTGCGTATTGCAGGTGTGTTCTCCCGGTTGCAGCATCGTGATGGCAAGGCCCGGTATGGCACATTCCAACCGCGCCAACTGAAACTGCTGGCCTGCAATCTGTCCCACCCCGCACTGGAGCCCATGGCGGCCTTCGTGCGGGAGACGACCCCCTTCGTGTTCAAGGAAAGCTGATGTCATCAAATATTCCGCATACGGCGATGGTGCTGGCCGCCGGGCTCGGTACCCGGATGCGGCCGCTGACGGACACATGTCCGAAGCCCCTGATAGAGGTTGGTGGCAAGCGTCTGATGGACCGGATGATCGACCCACTGATCGAAGCGGGCGTTCAGCGGATCGTCGTCAATGTCCATTGGCTCGCCGATCAGGTCGAGGATCATGTTTCGGGCATCAAGGGTGTGGACCTGATTGTGTCGGACGAACGTGGCGAAGTGCTTGAAACAGGCGGCGCGCTGGTGAAAGCCGCGCCAATGCTTGGCGATGATCCCGTCTTCGTGGTCAATACAGATGCGTTCTGGGGTAACGGTGATTCGAGACCTTTCCTCGATCTGGCCAGCGCATTTGACCCAGCGCAGATGGACGAGATCCTCCTTCTCGCGGATACGCAGCGCAGCCTGGGATATGGGGGCGCCGGAGACTTTCTCCGTGCCGAGGATGGCAGCCTCAAGCGACGCGGCGAAAACCCGTCTGCCCCATGGGCCTATGCGGGAGTACGCATCCTCAAACCGCAAGCATTCTCAGGCCTCGCCGTGGAGCGCTTCTCGGTTGCTTGGCGAATTTGGGGGCCGCTTGTCGAATCCGGACGGCTGCATGGTCTGCCACTGGATGATTTCTGGCTGCATGTGGGCGATCCGGACGCCCTGAAAGATGCCGAAATGTGGTTGCGCTGCCATGGCGCGTGATCCTGCCCTGTTTGGCGTAGGCGCGCCAAAAGTCTGGTCCATCCCGCCGGGCGAAAACTTCCTGAAATGCCTCGCAGCGGAACTGGCTCGCGCGGTGGATTTGCAAACCATTCCGGATGCGTTGGCGGACGCCACCATTTATGTTCCAAACCGCCGGTCTGCGCGGGAATTGTCTGCCGCTCTTTTCCTCGCCGCGAACGAAACCCCGATCCTGTCGCCAGACATCCGGGCGATGGGCGATCTCGAAAGCGACGAGGCCCCGCCTGTCGCCGAGTTTTCAGTAACCGATTTGCCCCCAGCACTGGCGCCTGCCAAGCGGCTCGGAACATTGGCCTCTCTTGTGCAGGCCTATTATCGCGAGAGTTCCGGCATGGATGTTCCGCCATCGTCGGCGCTTGCAGCCGCGAACGAGCTGGCGCGATTGCTGGACCAGGCTCATCTCAGCCCCGGGGCTGACTGGAGTGGGCTGGCAGATCTGGCGAAAGACGCCGACCTTGCCCAGCATTGGGAGAACTCGGCCAAATTCCTCGAAATCATAACCGATGCCTGGCCGAAATGGCTTGAAGAGCAGGGCGTTACCGACCCCCTTCAACGGAGATTGCTGGCTGCGGAAGCGACCGCAGAGGCTTGGCTGGCGCATCCACCCGAGGCACCGGTCATCATTGCCGGCTCGACCGGGGCGACGCCTGCCGGGCGCGCGTTGATGAAAGCCGCGCTGCAATTGCCGATGGGGCTTATCGTTTTGCCCGGGCTCGATTCTGCCGCCTCGGAAGAGCATCGTGCCGGTATTCTTTCCGAGGTCGGACATCCGCAAAATACGTTGCTCAATACATTGGTCGCGCTCGAAATTGAGCCGGGGGCTGTGGCTGAATGGCCTGGCATCGAGATTGGCCCCAAGCGCGACGCGCGCCGTCGCATGATCATGGAGGCGCT
>NZ_DFME01000117.1:66497-82412 GCF_002375605.1 Hyphomonas sp. UBA3601
CCCGCCGATGCCACAGCAGACTGGCGAGATACCCTCGACCAACTTTCCGCAACAGCTGGCACCGATGTACCAAGTTTTGCAAGAGACGCGCTGGAGGGCCTGTCGCTCGTAGAGGCTGCGGACGAATCTGCTGAAGCAAGTGCCATCGCCCTGATAATGCGCGAGACATTGGAAGCCAAGGACCGGACGGCGGCCCTCGTGACGCCGGATGCTGGTTTGGCGCGCCGGGTTTCCGCCCTGCTGAAGCGTTGGGACATCAGTGTGCCGCCGTCGGCCGGTATTCCGGTTGGGCGGACAGCCGCCGGTAGCTTCGTGGGGCTCTGCGCGAAATGGGCGGTCGATCCGGGCGACCCGGTCCTGATCGTGGCGGTTCTAACGCATGAACTGGCCGCGCCAGTCGATGATCTCGCCGACTTTGAGCTTCATTTCCTGAGAGGTCCGCGACGATGGAAATCCCTTCAGGAACTGGTCGAGAGCATTCGCACTCGAGATATGATCGAGCCCTATCCGCAATTCGGGCCAGATGATCAGATTAGGGGGATCACGCTTGTGGAATCCCTGATTGCCCGGTTCGAGCATGCCGATGCGGACCTTAGCCAGATTGAAGAAGTAACCGGCGACGACGCAATTCAACGTATCGCAGCCTTGGCGGAATCGGTCAGCCAGACGCCGATGCCTTGGGCTGGGGAAGACGGCGCAGCCACGAGCCGCTTGCTTGAATTCGTGCGCGAGGTCTCTGAATCCCTGGGACCGATGCGACCGGCCGCGCTCGCCGATCTCGTCAATGCGCAGGCGTCCCAGATGACCGTCAGTTTTGGTGAAGCCGAGCATCCGCAACTCTCGATCTGGGGGCCGCTGGAAGCGCGACTTCAGTCTGCGGATCGGGTGATCCTTGCTGGACTCAATGAGGACGTTTGGCCAAAGCGCCCGGCGCCGGACGCGTTCCTGCCCCGGCATTTCCGTGCGCGCCTCGGCCTGGGTGATCCTGAAGAGCGCATGGGACTTGCCGCGCACGACTTTGCCCAGCTTGCCTGCGCGCCGGATGTCACTCTGGTTTACGCCTCACGGCGAAATGATGCACCGGCAGTCGCGTCGCGCTGGGTCTGGCGGCTCAAGACGCTCGCAGAAGGCGCGCTGGAGAATCAGGCTACAGATCATTTCACCCCCACGGCGTTTGATCCGATCAAGCTGGTGGAAGGTCTAAAGCTGAATCGGGTCAATGCATTTTCTGACTTTAGCGCCGAGCCGACTCCGTCCGCGCGCCCAGAAGGCTGGCCCGCGCGCTTGTCCGCCACACGCGTCGACCTGTTGCAGCGCGATCCATATGCGCTCTGGGCTGAACAGGTGCTGGGCCTCTCCTCAATCGATGCGCTGAATGATGAACTCGGCCCTGCGCCGCGTGGGACCGCAATTCATAGGGCGCTAGAGCTGTTCGAGGAAGACGGAAATCCGAAGACGGCCGAACACTTGATGGGCCTGCTCAGGCAGGAATTGCTGCGTGTGGGCGAACCTGGCGACGCATGGGCGGCGCGTGAGGCCGTGTGGCGGCGTACAGTAGATTGGTTCATGGTCTGGCGCAGTCAGCGAGATACGTCGGGCGGCAAGTTGAAGCAGGAAGTCAAGGGTTCCATTGAGTACAGCGTCGCCGGTCAGCCGTTCACTTTGTCGGCGACCGCTGACCGGATAGAGCAAACGGCCCGGGGCGATCTTGTCATTGTGGACTTCAAGACGGGCAGTCCGCCGCGCGACAAGGAAGTGGCCACAGGGCTTAGCCAGCAAATGCCTTTGCAGGCCCTCATCGCCCAGAAGGGTGGCTATGACGGGGTGCCAGCGGCACGGGTTGACCAGTTGCACTATGTGGCCTTCAAGGCGAAGCCCGATGCATTCAGCCTGGGGGGCAAGCACAACCTCCCGACAGAGCCCGCCGACATGGCAACCATGGCTGAAGATGGCCTGTTGCGCCTGATTGAGGCCTATCGCGAACCCAGCTCGAAATTCCTGTCTGCGCCGCGGGTGAAATTCGTGAAATACGACAATGGCTACAATCTCCTGGCCCGCCGTGCCGAGTGGGCAGGTGATACCGAAGACGGGGAGGGCGGGGATGCCTGACGTGAAGATGCCCATTACTCCGCCGGATACGGAAGACTACCGTCGTGCGAACACTGCCCAGCTCGTTTCGGCCGATCCGGCACGTCCGGTTTTCGTTATGGCCAATGCGGGCAGCGGCAAGACAAAAGTCCTGATTGATCGCGTCGCTCGCCTGTTGCTGCGCCGCGAAGATGGGCGCGTGGGCGCTGCTCCGGATTCGATCCTTTGCATAACTTACACAAAGGCCGCCGCAAACGAGATGCTGTCGCGTCTGTTTCGAACGCTCGGCAAATGGTCGATCATGCGCGACGACAAGTTGCGCGAGGAATTGTCCCGCCTGGAGGGGCGACCGAAAGATGCCTACAAGACAGATGACCTGAGAGCGGCCCGCGCACTCTTCGCTCGCGCGCTTGAAACACCGGGCGGCCTTCGGATCGAAACGATTCATGCGTTCTGTGCGCGCATCCTGCGACGCTTCCCGTTGGAGGCCGGCGTGCTACCCGGCTTCGCAGAGATTGAAGAAGATGAGGCTCAGGCAATTTGGCAATCCGTTCGTGCGCAAGCGGTGCTGAACGCAAGTGAGGTGGCTCCTGAAGCTTTGAACGTATTGGCGCTGGAAGGGGGGCATGATGGTGCGGACGTTGCGTTGAATGCCATGCGGTTCCAGATGAGCGTCTATCTTGATTTTGCTGAAACGCATGCATTCAATCAGGCTGCGATGCGTGCTGCTCTCATTGAGGGGCTGAACGCACCTCAGGCGAGCCCTGCAGAAATTCTCGAGCTGGAAATGGGCTCGCAGATGCCGGTTGGTGCACTGCGAGAGGCCCTCATCAGTCTTCGCGCCTCTGGTAAGCGTGATGATACCCGTACGGCCAATGCCGTAGAGGCGGCGCTTTACGAAGAAGACCCGGGCCGCCGGTGGGGCTGTTACAAGGGTGCCTTCTTCGGCGCTCAGGGCAACGCATACAAATCCCTTTACAATGCAGAGGCGGGTAAGGATGCCAATGTGGTCGCGCTGTTCGCGACCAAGGATGAAATTGGGTCAGAAGTGGCGCGCGTTGAGGCGCTCGCGGCGAAGTTGAAGCTGGCCGAGACCGTAGAGCGCACCTCCGCTCTGTTGGAAGTCGGGCTGGATGCGCTGGTCGCATACCAGGAAGAGAAGCGTCGTCGCGGCGCGCTCGATTTCGACGACCTTATCCGCAAGACACGTGACTTGCTCACCCGGACCGGCATGTCCGACTGGGTACTTTACAAACTGGACGGAGGAATCAGTCACATACTGCTCGATGAAGCACAGGATACCAGCCCAGAACAATGGCAGCTGATCAATGCGTTGACGGAAGAATTCACCGCGGGCATCGGCGCCGAACGCCAACAGGACCCGCGTACCTTGTTCGTGGTGGGGGATGAGAAACAGTCTATCTATTCCTTCCAGGGCGCAGAGCCTGCCCAGCTTCGTGCGCAGGAGCAGGCCTATATCCAGAAGGATCCGGCGGCCCTGTCCCAAACCATGGAAATGTCGTTCCGGTCATCGCCGGAAATTCTCGGCTTCGTCGACGCGGTCTGGAACTCGGCCCCGCCGGTCGACATTGCATCTGGCGCACAACCTCCGCTGACGGCGGATGAGGTCACACATACAGCTCGTCGCGCGAACCAGCCCGGCTTGGTAGAGCTCTGGCCGGTGGATGAGCATGACGAGGACGAAGACGCTGATGCGTGGTCACGACCCGTAAATGCGCTGCGTTCAAGTTCTCCAAAGGCGCAGCTTGCAAGCCGGCTTGCAAAACAGTTGAAAGCCATGGTGGATCGGGGCGAGACCGTATGGGAGGAATTGCCGACACGGGACTGGCAGCGCCGGGCCATGAAGCCTGAGGATATTCTGATCTTGGTGCGTAGCCGGACGGGTGGCCTCTTCGATGCAATGATTTCAGCGCTCAAGTCCGAAGGTCTCCCGGTTGCTGGGGCCGACCGGTTGAAGCTCACCGACCATATTGCAGTACAGGATTGCCTGAACTTGATGCGGTTTGCGCTCCTGCCAGAGCGTGATCTGACACTGGCGGAAATCCTGCGCGGGCCTTTCGTCGGACTGGTGGACGATGATCGGTATCTGTTCCGGCTTGCGAGCAAGCGCAGAAAGGGCGAGACGCTCTGGTCGCGCGTTCGCGCGAGTGACGATCCCGATGTGCAGGCTGCCGAAAGATTTTTGTCAGGCCTGCTGGAGCGTCGCCATGAGCCGCCATACGAATTTCTCTCGCGGGTGCTGGATGTGCCGGGGGCGGACGATTTGACGGGTTGGGACAAGATCAATGCACGGCTTGGTGCGCCGGCTCATGATCCTGTCGAGGCACTGCTTTCCCGCGCTCAAGGCTTTGATGCGACGGAGCCGTCTTCACTGCAGGCCTTCGTTGCAGAGATGGAGTCGAAGCTTGTCGAGATCAAGCGAGATCTCGCCGCGCCTGAAGGAAAGGTCAGGGTGATGACGGTGCATGGTGCCAAGGGGCTTCAGGCTCCGGTCGTCGTGCTGCCCGATACGACCGCTGGGCCGAAGTCTGTTTCATCGTCCATGTTCACCGTCAGCGACATGCCGATCTGGTCTCCCCGCAAGGACAGCGACATCCCCGCTGCAGAGCATGCGCGTGCTGTTGCGAACGCAAAATCCGAAGAAGAGTTTCGCCGGCTTCTCTATGTTGCGCTGACCCGCGCGCAGGACCGGTTGATCATTGCCGGTCATTGGCATGGTGCGCGCCCGCCCGGGTATCATGACCGGAGCTGGTATGCATTGTGTGGCGCGGCCATGAGCCGGTTTGCTGAAGAGGCTGATGAGGATGGCATCCGCAGGTTTGGACGGGTGCCTCCGAAAGACCGGGATGTATTCGAAGAATCCAAAGCGCATTCAGCGCTGCCAGACTGGGTGTTTACGCCACCCCGTCAGGCCGAACGCCAGCGCAGGTTCGGCGCGCCGTCCAGCCTGCTTGGCCGCAAGACACCGGTCCTTGCGCCTTTCAGCCAGACGCGGCAGGCGCGCCTGCGCCGCGGTAGAATCATTCATTCCTTGCTGGAATACTTGCCGGCGCTGGACCCTGCCGCGCGCCAGGCGGCCGCGGATAGGTACCTGTCCCGCCTATCCGACCTCACAGATTCTGATCGCCACGAAATGAACGCTGCGGTCTTTGGCATTCTGGACGCGCCAGACATGCAGCGTCTGTTCCGGCCCGGCGGGCGCGCGGAGGCTGCGATTGTCGGTTCGGCGCCTGAGCTGCCGGACGGGCTGATCATCAATGGCCGGGTCGACCGGCTGGTGGTGACGGATGACGAAGTGCTGATTGTCGATTTCAAGACCGATCAGCCTGCGCCTGACAGGCCGGACGGTGTAGCAGAAACGTATCGTGCCCAGATGGCGGCTTATTGGGCTGTTCTGAGGCGGGCCTATCCCGGACGGACGGTGCGCACGGCGCTTTGCTGGACTGACGGTCCACGCCTGATGTTCTTGCCTGAGGAGATGCTATTAGAAGCTCTAAAGGGTGCGCAGAGCCCGGTTTGACTTCCCAATAGAGTTCCTATGTATGTTCCAACTGAAACAGAAAGCATGAAGGAGCCACGCTATGGCTGCGGTGAATGTTACCGACGATGAATTTGACGGCCTGATCGGCGATTCCGATTTGCCGGTGGTTGTGGACTTCTGGGCTGAGTGGTGCGGCCCATGTAAGCAGATGTCGCCGCACATTGATGCGGTGTCCGAAGAGCTGGCAGGCCAGATCAAGGTCGCCAAGATCGACGTGGACGAGAACCCAATCGCGCCTTCGAAGTATGGAGTCCGGGGTATGCCAACTCTCATGATCTTCAAGGATGGCAAAGTTGCCGCGACGCACTTGGGCGCGATGAGCAAACAGGCCATCTCTGACTGGATCAAGCAAAGCGTCTAAAACGTCTTGCTAAGTAGATATTAAAAAAACGCCGGCAGCGATGTCGGCGTTTTTTTTATGCAGCTTGCGTGGTCAGGGCGATGAAGACGTCTTCAAGGTCAGGTGCTTCTGTAACCAGGTCGCCAATTCCGATTCCGTTTGAGCGTACAGTCTCCAGCAACCTGCCGATACCGGTTTCGCTTGACCGGAACGTAATGGCGAGATCGCCATCGGGGCGCAACACTGCATCCATATCCGACAGGGCAGCGGGCACGGTCGCAAGCGGTTCCTTCGGCGTAATCACCAGCGTCTTGTAGTCGAGGCGGGAAAGTAGTTGTGGGGTCGGCTCGCAAGCAACAATCTCACCATGGTTCACGATGGCGATTGAATCACACAGCTCCTCGGCCTCTTCCAGATAATGAGTCGTCAGGATGATTGTCGTGCCTTTGTCGTGAAGTTCCCGCACATAGGTCCACAGAGACCTGCGCAGTTCCACATCGACACCCGCTGTTGGCTCGTCGAGAATCAGGACGGGGGGATTGTGGACGAGGGCCTTGGCCACCATCAGGCGACGTTTCATGCCGCCCGACAATTGGCGCACATAGGCATCCTTCTTGTCATCGAGCCCGACGGCTGTGAGGATTTCAAGGCTGCGGCGCTCCGATTTCGGCACGCCGTAAAAACCAGCCATCAATTCAAGCATTTCCAAAGGCGTGAAGAAGGGATCGGCAACGATTTCCTGATTGACCACTCCGATGGCTGCCCGACTCTGGCGTGGATATTTGTCGATATCCAGCCCCCAAATGCTCGCCGAACCCGACGTCTTGTTCACAAGGCCAGCCAGAATGTTGATAAAGGTCGATTTTCCCGCACCGTTCGGACCAAGCAGTCCGAAGATAGAGCCACGCGGAATCTCCAGATTCAGGCCCTTTAGCGCATGCTTTTCGGGCATCTTGCCAGATGCGCGATAGATTTTGTTGAGGTCTTTGACTTCAATGGCGAAGTCAGGGGCAGGTTTGCTGGACGACATGTGGGGGCCTTTTCACTCTGTCCATTCGATCTTGCGCCGATGGGCGGTGCAATCTAGGTAGGACCATGTGGCACCGGTAACAACCATGCCGACGAAATTGCAGATGGAATTACAAGTCATGTCCACGAAACGCGATGTGTTCGACCCGCCGGAAATCTCAATGGTGACGAGCCATAGGGTCTCGTGCAATGGCGGCGGCGGCGCCCTCGGACATCCGCGCGTTTGGTACGAAATGGGCGACGAGGATTTCGTCGAGTGCAAATATTGTGACCGGCGATTCGTTCTGATCGGCGGCAAGCAAGACCCTTCACGGGCGCGATGATTGCGGCCGGATGATGTGTGAGGTGTCCGAATGCGCGTCCTGATAGCAGGCGGAGGCATTGGGGGCCTGACCGCCGCTCTGGCGCTCGATCATTTTGGGCACGAGGTTTTCGTTTTCGAACAGTCCAGCGTGCTGGATGAAGTCGGCGCGGGTATCCAACTCAGCCCCAATGGCATGCAGGTGCTCAATCAGCTGGGAGTATCCGCCCGCATTCTCAAGGATACGTTCCGTCCCAAGGCTCTGGAAATGCGGATGGGCCGCAGCGGTCGTCGGCTGTTCGACATCCCGCTCCGCAAGTCGGCGATCAATCGCTGGGGCGCTGACTATCTCCATGTCCACCGGGCTGACCTGATCCAGGCTCTCTACGATGCACTGGTCGCACGCCGTCCGGAAGCAGTCAGTCTTGGCCGAAAAGTTGTTTCCTATCAGAAGGATGAGACTGGCGTTCGTGCGACATTGGACACCGGCGAAACTGTCGAGGGCGAGCTTCTTGTCGGCGCAGATGGAATTCATTCTGTCGTCCGGACTCAGATGCTCGGCACTGAAGCGCCCCGATATACTGGCATGACGGCTTGGCGGGCCATGTCCGCTGTCTCGGACCTGACCGAAACCCCGCCTCCAACGGCCACAGTCTGGACCGGGTCTCGCAGACATGCTGTCACCTATCTACTGAGAGGCGGCAGTCTCGCCAATTTCGTTGGCGTGGTGGAGCGCAAGGCGAAGCATCTGGAATCATGGACCGCTGAAGGATCGCGAGAGGATGCGCTCGCTGATTTCAAGGGATGGCACTCATCCGTCACCGGCATCATCGAACACGCGCCGGTGCTGCATCGCTGGGCGCTGTTTGACCGCGACGAGCTACCGCGCTGGTCCGACGGGCGCGCAGTATTGATGGGGGATGCCTGTCATCCGATGTTGCCTTTCCTTGCGCAGGGCGCCGTGATGGCCATTGAAGATGCCTATGTACTTGCAAGGGAAGTTTCGTCCGCGGCAGACCTGCCCGACGCTCTCAAGGCCTATGAGGCCTGCCGCAAACCGCGCACCAGCAAGGTTCAGGCGGGCGCGAGAGAGAATGCGAGCCTTTTCCATCGCAGTAATCCAATAACCCAATTATCCACATACGGTCCCATGTGGATGGCCGGCCGCATGATGAAGGGCTTCATCCATTCGCGGAATGATTGGCTTTATGGGCACGACGTCACGCTGGGCTGAGTGGCGCACGGCTTGTCAGCTCGCTGGGAAGCGGGCATTCAGATGTTTCATTTGAAACAATATTCGGGTCCCTATGCTTTCAGTTCTCGACCTATTTCGCGTGGGGATTGGCCCCTCCAGTTCCCACACAGTTGGGCCCATCCGGATTGCGGCGCGTTTCTCTGACGGACTTGCGAAGGCGGGCAATCTCTCACAAGTTCAGCGGATCGAAGTGGAGCTACAGGGCTCCTTGGCGCTGACGGGGGAGGGGCATGCTACGCCGAAGGCGGTTCTACTTGGGCTCGCCGGGTTTGCACCAGAGACTTTGGATCCGGACGCGGCAGATGCGGCCGTCTCTGAGATCAACTCCAGCCACAATCTCTCCTTGGCCGGAACGCACCAGATCACGTTTGATCCGGATAAGGATATCGTATTCGCATATGGAATTATCCCCAGCCTGCATCCCAACGGCATGCGGTTAAGGGCGTTCGACGCATCGGGTGAAATTTTGTCCGACGAGACGTGGTATTCAACAGGCGGGGGATTCATTGCCTCCCAGCGCCAACTTGAAAAGCCGCTTGAAGACGATCTCATCCAGACTCAAGTCGACGTGCCTTACCCTTATTCGTCTGCCGCTGAGCTAATCACGATGTGTTCGCAGAACGACCTCACGATTGAACATCTCGTCCTGGCCAACGAGGATTCCCTGCGGCCTCGGTCTGAAACGTTTGAAGCGCTCGACCGTATCTCTGACGTTATGGCGAAATGCATTGAGCGGGGCCTGTCACAGACGGGAACCCTACCGGGCAAGCTAAATGTCAAACGTCGCGCTGCATCGCTCTGGGCGAAGCTCGCGAATGATCATGGCTCAAACGAGCGCGAGCAATTGTTTGACTGGCTCAATGTGTATGCCATGGCGGTGAATGAGGAAAACGCGTCGGGGGGGCAGGTGGTCACCGCGCCAACAAATGGCGCCGCTGGTATTATCCCTTCCGTGATCCGCCATTATTGCAGTGGTACAGACGATGCGCGTGACCGTACGCGTAAATTCCTGCTTACCGCGGGCGCGATTGGCATTCTCTACAAGCAGCGCGCCTCAATCTCGGGTGCCGAGATGGGATGTCAGGGTGAAGTCGGCGTGGCTTGTTCCATGGCGGCTGGCGGCCTCGCTGCCGTTTGGGGCGCAGTTCCACAACAGGTGTCCAACGCAGCGGAAATCGGTATGGAGCACAATCTCGGCCTGACATGTGACCCGGTTGGCGGGCTTGTCCAGATACCTTGCATCGAACGCAATGCCATCGGAGCGGTGAAAGCCGTCAATGCGGCGCGGCTCGCCTTGCATTCAACCGGGCATTCGCATGTCTCCCTGGATCAGGTCATTGAAACAATGCGGCAGACCGGGCTCGACATGTCCACGAAATACAAGGAAACCAGTCAGGGCGGATTAGCCGTCAACGTCGTGGAGTGCTGATGACGCAAGTCAACAATCTCGGATCGCTACTGGACAGCCTGCGGGAGCAGACATCGGGAGAGAAGGTCACCGTTGGGGCCATGCTTGATGCGGTCGGTCGACGTTCTTACGGACCACTATTACTGCTTCTGGGTTTTGTGTCGATCAGCCCGTTGACCATCATTCCGGGCGCAAACTGGCTCGTCGCCCTGATCATTCTCATAATCGCGGGTCAAATCGTCCTGGGCCTGAAATATCCATGGGTACCGCGGCGCATTCTGGATTTCGAGTTTCCGCGATCGGCGCTGATCCTGGGCGTGGAACAGGCGCATCCTTATGTTTGCCAGGTCGACCGATTCCTGAAACCGCGACTCGCATTCCTGACCGACCCGCCCTTTGTGCAGCTCGTGGCGTTGATTTGTATAGCGGCGGCGCTCGTCTCGTTTCCGCTCGGCCTCATTCCTTTCGGGCCGGTCCTGCCAGGTTTGACGGTGCTACTGTTCGGGCTGGCGCTAACCGCGCGCGATGGATTTGTGCTGATTCTTGCGGCGCTGGGTCTTGTTGGCAGCTGCTATCTCGTCATCCGGCTCTGGGAACGTCTGATCGGCTGATCGGTCCTGATCAGGCGGAAAATTCAGTCTTCTGAAGACGGTCCGTGATTGAGTTCGGCCAGGGCAGAGCGAACCAATATGAATGTGATCAGCGCCCAAAGGCTCAGAAACAGGGTCCCCGCCCCAAGCTTGTCCCAGCGAATATGGCGATAGATGACGGCCTTGGAGGGGCTTTTCGGATTAATCCAAACGGATAGGGGCTCATTCCGAGACTTGTGCCGACTCAGTTGGCGATTGAGCTGGTGATAATAGGATTCCCGAACGCCCAAGGTTTCATCAAAGAAGGTACGACGAGAGACATGAGTCTCGTTGTCCCAGACATAGCTATACTCGGTTCGCAGTCGATATTGCCGGTTTCGATTCTGGACATGGCTGGACAGGATGACGGCCGGACGCGCCTCCCAGTTCTGTGCTGCGATGGTCAGGCCGACAGGTTTGAGAACCGAGTAGGTGATGAAGGGGGCGATCACGCAAAACCCGGTTGCAACGATCCAAAGGACGATCGTTCCGCCAATCGGCCGCGTTCCATCTTTTTCCACCATACATGAAATCCCTTTCGGGTGTGTAGCATTTGTAGAAGAAGACTTGGAAGTCTGCGACCCGTGGATGGGCTACGTCACGTATAGGATTTTTCGGGAAGGGAAGGTGGCTCCGCGAGTAGGACTCGAACCTACGACCGGGCGATTAACAGTCGCCTGCTCTACCAACTGAGCTATCGCGGAACAGCCGGAGACGGGTGAATAGCAGACCCGAATACCCGTTCAAGCCCCCACATGCTGCGAAGTCATAAAAACTTGCAGATTCCGCAAAAAAAAAGGCGGGAGACAAGCTCCCGCCGAGGCGTTGGGTGATGGTGGGTGTCTCCAAGAGAAGACAGGTACACAATCCCTCAAATTGGTTAACGGGCTGTAAACGGTTTGCAAATGTGTGAGGGAAAATTTGCCGGATCGCGTTTACGACTCCGAAATCATGGGCGTCGGGGTGCTGGCGCACCTGTGGGGGCGCGCTGGTCAGGCGTGTGGCGGATAGGAGTGGTCATTTGAAAGTCTGGAGGCTCCGGCCGGAATCGAACCGGCGTACACGGATTTGCAATCCGCTGCGTAACCACTCCGCCACAGAGCCGTCCCAGAAGGCGCGTCACTTAGCAACGAACTTCGTAGCTTGCAATCTGTCCTTTTCATGCGGCGTGCGTTTATCGCGCATTGCGCCCCCGAAAACCCATGTTAAAGGGCAGGGAAAGCGCGCTATAACAAAGCCCGAGAGGGAATCGAGATGAATTACGACAAAGCCCGTGAGATCATGGTCGACACGCAAGTGCGCCCGAATGATGTCTCTGACCCGCATATCGTCTCGGCTTTCTTGAAAACGCCTCGCGAAGCCTTTGTGCCGACATCGCGCAAATCGGTTGCCTATTCTGAACTGGAAATCGAGACGTCCGTGGGCCGTGCCCTCTGGACGCCGCGCGATACGGGAAAATTGGTCAAGCTGGCCGACATCAAACCATCCGACATTGTGCTCGTGATTGGTGCTGGCTCTGGCTACGAGGTGGCGCTTATCAGTCATTTGGCCGAAACCGTTATCGCGCTCGACGATACCGATGCGCGCGTGGACGCCATGTCAGAGCGCTTTGCAGCGCTTGGGATCGATCAGGCGGTTGCCGTCGAAGGTGATCTCGCTGCAGGATTGCCTGACCAGGCGCCTTTCGACGTTATCTATGTCTGCGGCATGGTCGAAACACTTCCAGAAGCCTGGACTTCGCAGTTGGCTGAGGGCGGTCGACTGGCCGTCGTGACGCTCGAGCGGGAAGGGCTTGGACGCGGCAAGGTTTACACGCGCGCAGGCGACACAGTATCGGCCCGCGAAGGATTCGATGCTTTTCCACCAAAATTCCCTGCATTCGACCGCAAGAAGTCATTTGTCTTCTGACAAGCGACAGGCCGCGACAATTTGTTAAGACTCCAGAAAAGTGAACAGTGTTCACTAATGCCGTCAGAGCCCTTATATTAGGGATCAAGCATATAAGGGGCTCAGTCGGTCTGGGTCTCAAGGAGCGCCGCATGAATTTCCACCGATCCCTCTCTGTCAGCCTTTTTGCCCTCGGCCTGACCGGGATGACCGCAGCACAAGCAGACACACTCGCCGACGCCATCAATGCAGCGCTCGCAACCAATCCGGGGCTGCAATCTCAGCGAGTTGAGACAGATATTGCTCGTGAGAGTGTGGAGCAGGCCCGCTCACAGGGGCGTACCACGGTCGATCTGTCTGGGAGTGCTGGCTACCAGTACACAGATTCAAACGCAGCTTTTGCGTCGCTCTCCGGCACGAATGGCGACCGTCCGATTGCCAGCGCCCAGATTCAGGCTGCCAAACCCATTTATACCGGAGGACGTATCAATGCCGGTATCCGTCAGGCAAAGGCCGGCGTGGACGCCGCTGAATCGCAATATGATGCCGCCGTCCAGGATCTCATCCTTCAGGTCATAACGGCCTATGTCGATGTGCGCAGCGACCTCGAAACCGTTTCGATTCGCGAAAACAATGTCGAAGTGACCGGTGAGCAGGTCCGTGCGGCGTCTGACCGGTTCGACGTGGGCGTGGTGACGCGGACCGATGTTTCGCTGTCTCAAGCTCGCCTCGAAGGCGCGCGCGCCGCTCTGGCCGGCGCCGAAGCAGTTCTCGAAGCAGATATTGCAAATTATCAGTTCCTCACCGGTCTTGCGCCGGACGATCTCGCGCCGCCGCCGCCGCTGCCGCCCCTTCCGGCCTCGCTGGACGAAGCAGTCCAGATCGCGCTCGACACGAACCCGGACCTGATCGCCGCCCGCCATGCTGAACGTGCGGCTCGCGAGGCAATTGACGTTGCCCGCGGTCAGTACAAGCCTCAGATCAGCATCGTGGGCACTGCGGCGCGCCAGGAAACCTATAATGACTTCACTCAGCGCGATTCGAGCGTCTCAGCTGTGGCGCAAGGCACCATCCCGCTGCTTTCAGGCGGCCTGATCAAAAGCCAGGTGAAATCGGCCAAGCTGCAGCGCGCTCAGGCGCAGCGCCAGATCGACACGCTTCAGCGCAGCATTCGCGCTCAAATCGCACAATCCTGGTTCGCTTATGAAGCTTCCTTGCGCTCCATCTCGGCCTCCGAACGTCAGGTCGACGCAGCCCAGATCGCCTATGACGGCGCCACGGAAGAACTGGCCGTGGGCATTCGCACCACGCTGGATGTGTTGGACCAGGAACAGCAATTGTTCGAAGCCCGGCTTGCCCTCGTGCAGGCCGAGCGGGACTCCTATGTCGCCGCTCACAATCTCCTGCGCGCGACCGGACAATTGTCTCCGAACATGCTGGTTCTGGATGGCGCGGGCTGAGACTCGCGTTAACGACGATAAACGGTTGTTAACACAATCCCCGTAGCGGTTAATGCATAGGGATTCGCACTGCACCAAATATCAAGGGGCTGGCCATGGCCAATGAAGCACACAAAGAACCGACGATGGAGGAAATCCTCGCGTCGATTCGCAAGATCATCTCAGATGATGACACGGCTCCACAGGCGGAAGAATCGGCGCACGCCGAAGAGACTTCCGCGCCTGTCGAGGCTGAAGCCTCATTCGATGAGGATGATCTGCACGATATTGATGACGTCATGTTCGAGGACGAACCGGCAGCGGACGAGGCTTCTGCCGAAGAGGTCGTGGCTGACGAAGACGCCTTTGAAGTAGAATTCGAGCAATTCGACTCCAGCGCCGACGAAGTCAGCGAGCCGCCAAGCTTCGAAGAAATGCTTGGCGCGGCGCGCGCTGTCGTGGCGGCCCCCAAGGCCGAAGAGGCTGAGGAAGTCGTAGAAGAAGTGTTTCCCGAAGCGCTCGTTGAAGAAGTCGCTCCGGAGCCCGAACCAGAGCTTGAACCAGAACCCGCTGCCCCCGAACCGGTGGCTGCATCCGTATCCGTGGAGGAAGACATGGCGGCTACCGCACGTTATCAGCAAACCATCCTGACAGACGACCAGACTGCCGATGTGGCCGCTGGTGCACTCGGCAAACTCATTTCCAAAATGGATATGGGCGGCGACAATACGATTGAGGGCCTCGTACGCGAGATGCTCAAGCCGATGATGAAGGACTGGCTCGATGCCAACCTGGCAAAGATCGTCGAGGAAAAGGTCGAGGCCGAAGTACAGCGCATTGCCCGCATGGCGCGCTAGCCTCTCCTGACAAATACGTTATAGGGAAGGGCGCGCCGTCACTGGCGCGCCTTTTCTTTTACATGGAATACGCCTGAAACGATGCTCGATCAAAGATTTGACCCCGCCGAAGCCGAACCCCGCCTGTACAAGGCCTGGGAAGAAAACGGATGCTTCAAACCCTCCGGCGACACGTCTGCACAAGCCTATTCCATCGTAATACCACCGCCCAACGTCACCGGCGTCCTGCATATGGGCCACGCCTTGAACAATACGTTGCAGGATGTCCTGATCCGGTTCGAGCGCATGCGCGGCAAGAATGTGTTGTGGCAGCCGGGCACCGACCATGCCGGCATCGCAACGCAGATGGTGGTCGAGCGCCAGATGGCCCAGTCCGGTGACAATGTCACCCGCCGCGACATGGGCCGCGAAGCCTTTGTCGATCGCGTGTGGAACTGGAAAGAGGAATCCGGCGGTGCCATTGTCGGCCAGCTGAAACGTCTCGGCGCGTCGTGCGACTGGTCAAAGGAAGCCTTCACGATGGGCGACCGCAACGATCCCGACAACAGCATGATGCGCGCAGTGACGAAGGTCTTTGTCGAGCTCCACAAGAAGGGGCTGATCTATCGCGACAAGCGGCTCGTGAACTGGGACCCACACTTTCAGACTGCGATCTCGGATCTTGAAGTCGACCAGCGCGAAGTGCCGGGCCATTACTGGCATCTACGCTACCCGCTCGCCGATGGCGTCACCTATCTGCATCCGGTCAAGGATGAAGACGGCAATGTCGTGGATCAGGATATGCGCGACTACATTGTCGTTGCCACGTCCCGCCCGGAAACCATGCTCGGCGATACCGGCGTCGCTGTGCACCCGGAAGACCCGCGCTATGCAGGCCTGATTGGCAAGTTTGTCGAACTGCCGATTGTTGGCCGTCGTATACCGATCATTGCGGATGAGTATGCTGATCCGGACAAGGGTTCTGGCGCCGTGAAGATCACCCCCGCGCATGATTTCAACGATTTTGAAGTCGGCAAGCGCGCGGGCCACACACCGCTGAACATCCTGAATGCGACCGCGCATATCGTGGACGGCGAAGAGGCTGACACGGCCGGCATTCCGGCTGAGTATCGCGGCTTGG
>NZ_DFME01000044.1:0-5795 GCF_002375605.1 Hyphomonas sp. UBA3601
GGAATTCCGATCCGGCCAAGTGCGCGCCTCACAGGACTGAAAGTCAGCGCAAGAACAAATGCGGAGATAATTGGAACAAATACACCTTGGGCAAGACTCAGCGTCCCAAGCACGAGGATCCAGAATATTCCGGTGATGGCCCAATTGCGCACCACATCCCGCTTGTTGTCTGGAGCATCCGGGGAAGCCATGTATTCTTTCACAGCCTATACCTCCTCCCGGTGACGCCTTAATTAACCTACGCCGGTGCGGGAAAATAGTTCCATTGCGGTCTTTATAGAAAGCAAGCAAAAAAAGGGCGCTGCAGTCGCAACGCCCTTTTCAAAAAGATGCAAACCTCACTAGGTCACATTTCGTCCACGGACGGCCCGTGCCACGAAGGACAAGACCAACAGAACGAGGAAAACGAAGAACAGGATTTTGGCGATACCTGCCGAAGCACCAGCGATGCCACCAAAGCCGAGGACTGCGGCGATCAACGCCAATACGAAAAATGCGATTGCCCAACCGAGCATGACAATAACTCCTTCTATCAAACAAATCGACGCGTCGTGGTCGATACGATGACAGTACAACCCGGTGGCAGGCATCCGAGTTCCAGATTATTTTTTTATCGACCATCGGAACCAAGGGACACGGGTAACGTTTGTTTACTGCTTAAAGCGGAAAGGAATTATCATGAAAAATACCGTGAAGATCGCAACACTCGGTGCCTTGGGCGCCCTGGCCACCCTGCTGGCAGCCTGCAACACTGTCGACGGCGTTGGCAAGGATGTCGAAGCCGGTGGCGAAGTTATCCAGGATACCGCACGGGACGTTGAGGAAGACATCAACGACTAAGCGGGCTGCAAACCAAGCCTGAAAAGACACGCTCGAATCGAGCGTGTCTTTTTTTGCTCATATGTTGGAAGTGAGCGGTACTCGCAGGGCAGCAAGAACGACTTATTGTGTGGAATGAACCGCTTGGCCGGAATAGGAGATCAGCAAAACTCGTGTTCGCTTGCTGGCGCGCATCAGCTCTGTGTGTTTGCGCAAACAGGTCCAGATCTGCCCGAGTCCAATAATCAGTACAGAAAATATCGCCCCGACGCGACGAGGACCGTTCAAGCGACGAAATATATCGAAGTGAGAGCGCAAACTACGGGATTGGCGTTGAATGTCTATCCGGGGATGTACTGCGTTGACCATAAACAACTTACGCATCCAAGCGATGCGAGTTCCGCATTGTCCTGCATGCTGACACACGGGGCGGACTGGATGTTGCTCTTCTACCTAAATATCCATGACAAGCTTATGCGAGCAGCCCAGTCCTGGTCGCGCTTCGGTCGTGAACTCCGCAGACAATTGTCTTGCAAAAGCGACCATGAGCTTGGAGCCCAGTCCGGAGTCCTCATCCGCTGAGTCATAGCCGAGACCTGTGTCCCTGATATCGAGAATGACCTTTTCGTTTACCAATGAAAGGCGCACAGCAACTTCGCCGCCATCTTCTTCAAAGGCATACTTCATCGCGTTGGTGACTGCCTCGACAATGAACAAAGCCATCGGAATGGCATCGTCGGCATCCCGCTGGATTTCGGCATAAGATTGGACGAGGTTTATGCCCGCCTCTGACATGCCCAATGCATCCGAAAGATGATTGAGAAGTCCGGTAAGGAAGGGTCGCATATCGACGGTTTCCAGGCGCTCATTCTGGTACAATGTTTGGTGAACAATCGCCAAGGCATCGATACGGTGGCGCGTCGCCGCAATTGCATCCCGGGCCTGTGGGTCCTTCAACTGTCGACCCTGCAAGTTCAGGAAGCTTGTAACAATCTGGAGATTGTTCTTCACGCGATGGTGAATCTCTTTCACGGCCGCATCGCGCGTGGAGATAGCCTCTTTGAGATCCTGGTCGCGATGGTCGATATCTTTCGCCATGACTTCCATCGCGGTCGCCAAATTGCGAATCTCCGAGGGGGCATCCACAAAAGAGTTACCCGCTTTGAATTGATACCGCCCCGCGCCATAGATACGAACTGTGCGGGTCAAGCGAGAGATCCACCTCAGCACCAATCCGTCAATCGCCATCCAAGCCGCCAGCAGTGTTACTGCGAACGCAAGTAAGGGTAGCCCGAACGAAGTCGCGGGCCGCAAAAAGAAATCATTCCACAAACCGTAGGAGGGACGCGCGATCACTGCGAATATGTTGGAATCACCGACAGGTCGCAGCACAACATCCGTGGAACCGCCACCGCTCTGCTCTGCCCGGAACAATTGGGCGGCACGAGTTTCCTTCACCTGCTCAATCCATTCGGACGGGATCGGCCCAATAATGGGATCTCCAAACACCCTGCCCGTCTCATCCGCGATGGAAAGGGAAACGTAATCGGGCAGATAGCCGGCCTGAACAAGATTGGCGAGCTCAATTGCACTCAATGCAAATGTGTGGATGCCCACAAAATTTCCGGCTTCGTCCTCGACGCGTTTATTGAGCGCAAAGAGCCACTCGTCACTTGCGGACCCAAAGAATGCGTCACTCCGAGCAAAGGAGTCTCCTCCGGCCCGTAATCTGTCATGCAGAACCTGATTGTCACGACTGAGTGTGGGTGTACCTACACTGGCACAGACAACTTCACTGTCCTTGTCAAACGCCACGACATTGGTGAGCGACGGCAGATATTCAGACAATTCGTTGAATACACCGCTACACTCGCCCGCCGTCAATCGCGGTTCATATAGCGAGAGCAATAGCTCTGCTTGCTGTAGCGACTGGTTCACACCATCAATGGCTGCGCCCGCAACGACGACAAGGTTTTGAGCTTGGCTTTCCCGAATATCTCGGGCGTCGATATAGGCCTTGAACGCAGACAGCAGGAGAACTGGTGTCAGCGCAGCTGCCAGCGTCAAAACGAGCTTATTGCGCAAAGGTGCCGCGTTTGCGCCCTTGCTCTCCCCCTGGTCTAGCCCACCTTGGTTACCCGACACCGGCAATATCATCTGCCTGCCGCATGATGTCATTGAAGGCGTCTTCCGCCCTCATTTCGGAGTCGTCGCTGAATCCCGCCCCATTTGATTCCAGAATCTCGACGACAGCTTTCCTGGCACGAGACACCCGGCTTTTGATCGTTCCGACAGCCACTCCGCAAATCTCCGCAGCTTCCTCATAGGGCAAGCCGCCCGCACCCACCAGAATGAGGGCCTCACGCTGATCAATTGGCAACCTACCGAGCGCATTGCGCATGGCGAGCAGGTCGAGCGTGTCGGATGGGTTACTGTTTGACACCAGCGTTGCTTCGGCAACTTCAGGATCAAGTGGGGTGCGGCGCCAAGACCGGCGTTTTTCTGAATAGAAAACATTTCGGAGAATCGTGAAGGCCCACGCCTTCATATTCGTGCCGGCCTGAAAGGATTGTCGCGCGTTCCACGCTTTCAGCATTGCATCCTGTGCAAGGTCATCTGCAAGCGTCGCATCACCGCACAAGCTGCGCGCAAAAGCCCGCAAATGTGGGATTAGCGCAGCAAGTTCGCGTTTGAATTCAGGATCGCTGAGTTTTTCCGTATTGTCTGTCATGGAAGCCCCCTCAGGATTTGTCTGAGGTGGAAGATGGCCGAGCCCTATCGGCTTCCTCGAGAAGCCGCAGGAACTCATCGGGCACATCTTCTTGCGCTACTTCGTCATATACGCGGCGCAATTGTTCACCAATGCGCTGCGTCCGCCTCTTGCTGCCGAGGTCGGATTTGACGGAGTTTTTGCGTCCGTTCTTTTCCATTCCGTCCAAACTATCCTGATTCACGATCTGATACCTAACTATATGAGTCTGATAGTTAAACAATCCGGCACCATATAAGTTCCACACTAATGCAGTATTTTGCACTAGTGTGGAACCGAAGCAGCTTTCACGAATTGTTAATGCGGTCCCAGAAGAGAGGTTCCCAATGAGTTTGGTACAATCGTTTGCCCCCCATCTGCCATTCTTGCGCCGGTACGCCCGGGCGCTAACAGGCAGTCAAGACAGCGGAGACGCGTATATTCGCGCGTCACTTCAAGCGCTCGTCGAAAATCCGGAAGTTGTCGACAATGTGGAGGATTCTCGTCTTTCGCTTTACCGCTTTTTCCACGTCATCTGGGGCACGACAGGCGCCCAGCTTGAAGGAAAAGATAGCAACAAAGGCGATCCTGCAGACAAGCGACTGCAGTCACTTGCACCCATCCAGCGGCAAGCTTTCCTGCTGACAGCCCTTGAGGGATTTTCTGCTTCGGACGCAGCTTACATCCTCGGAATTTCTGAAAAAGAGCAGCGTGTTCTCGAACAAGATGCTCAAAGAGAAATTGAAGGCGAGCTCGCTACGAAAGTTCTCATAATTGAGGATGAGCCTATTATTGCTGCAGATCTTGAAAGTCTGGTCGAAGACCTCGGCCATACAGTCACCGGTATCGCAACCACGCATCGCGAAGCGCTCTCTCTCTTCGGCGCGAATCCGCCAGGACTGGTTCTCTGTGACATCCAACTTGCAGATGGCTCGTCCGGCATTGATGCCGCCCACGACATTTTGGCCGATCATGACGTGCCGATCATTTTCATCACGGCCTTCCCCGAACGCCTGCTGACTGGTGAGCGCCCGGAGCCGACCTACCTGATTCCAAAGCCCTTCCAGGAAAATACTGTGAAGGCAGCGATCGGCCAGGCGTTGTTCTTCCATCCCGCCAACGAAAAGCGGGTGGACGCCTAAACTTCTGATGTCGCGGATTCAAAAGGCCGCCCGTACATAATGATGTACGGGCGGCCTTTGTTCTTGAATTCGAGATATGTCAGACGCTGGCAGGCGCGAACATGCCGGTAAATGCCAGCACCAACAACATGCCGACAAGAGCGACGACGATACCTATCCCCAAAACGCTCAACAAGCCCGTCCGGCGACGACCCTGACGTGCCTCAGTTGTAGAAAACTCTTCTTGATGGGTTGTGTCTGGCATAAGTTATTCCAATCCTGTTTGAGTGTTATCCCCTGAATCAATTGTCATTGCGGGGAATGCGATGGTGATTTGTGTGAGACGAGATAGCGCCGTTTGACAAAGGCGAATGCGAACTACCGTTCAGGTTGGCTCGCGCTACGAAATCGAGTTTACGAACATGGAGATAGTCAGTGTCGAATTGGGACAAACTCTCCATACGCCTTCTATCGAGAATGGTGACCTGGCCGCGGGACTCATCGATAAGGCCCGATCGGCGTAAAGCTGACATCGTCCTCGACACATGAACCGGGGTCAGGCCGAGCGCATCTGCCAGATCCGTGCGTGTCAAAGGCATGGGTAGGTGATCTTCTGCTCCACCGACCGCAGCTCTCAATCTTCTTTGAAGCTCAAGTAATAGGTGTGCGATACGCTCCTTGGCAGACCTGCGACCGACGCGGACAATCTGTTCACGCAGGATAGATTCTTCCTGCACCGCTGCCCACCAGAATGCTGCGGCGACATCGGCATCGCTGCGCAACACATTCATGAATTGATCCGCTGCAACCGTCGCCACGACAGTGCGCGTTATGGCGGTCACTGAGTGGTCTGCCTTCACACCCGCAATGACTTGCATATCGAACACATCACCAGGCAACATGAAGTTGACGATCTGGCGACGACCATCATCAAGAGAACGGTGTCGAATTGCCCAGCCTTCTTTCACGATAAACATCTTTGCGGGGGTTTCCCCCACACGGATGATGTCATCGCCGGATTGAAATGCGCGGGTTTGAAAATCGATTTGATCGAATTTGGACCACGCATCATCTCTTAGTGAGGCATATTGGGAAATTCTGTTTCT
>NZ_DFME01000044.1:5945-8306 GCF_002375605.1 Hyphomonas sp. UBA3601
CGATGGAACGAAAGTTTCGATCGATCGTTGTATTGGCGCACACGAAATCAGGAGATTTAACGTGAACACCAAGACAGCCACCACACTCAAAGCTGAAACCGAGGGCGATTACGCTGCGCTCAAGGATGACATTGCCATGCTTCGCGGCGACCTGAAAAGCGTAATGGAAGACGTCCGGGGCCTTGCGAAGGTGAAGGCGCAAGCCGGAGTTGAAAAAGGCAAGGAAATGGCCGAGAAAGCTTCCGGCCAGTTCAAGGAAACCCGCGACGATGTTGAAACGGAAATTCGCAAGAATCCGCTAGCCGCTGTCGGAATCGCGTTCGGGGCTGGACTCATTCTCGCGATGATGAGGGGCAAATAATTCATGGACGCGACAAAGCTTAGGCTGTTCGCGGCTGTCGCCGGAATCGTATGCGGTTTCGGCGGCATGTTTGCTTTGTCTGTAGCCGGAATATTGGCGCTGGCATCTGTCATCGGATTGACGGCGGCCTGCTTCACAGTGGCCGCCATCCTTGTGGCAATTGCTGCCCTTATGCTGTATATATTCTTGCTACCCTATCGGAAATCATCAGAAGAGATCGATGATTTGGAAGAGTCCACGGCGAATGCATTGGCAGACCTTCCGTTCGACACGCTGAAATCCCTGGTCCAGAAATATCCGGTCTCTGTAACCGCGGGCGCGATGTTGCTCGGATACACGCTTGTACGTGACCCCAAGACGGCGACACGTAACGCCCAGAGGCTTCTACTCGGTTTGCTTTAGCGGCGCCAATTACAGACAAATCATGCCTGAACACCTATATTGTTAGCATGAGATCGTTTCTGCTTGTTGCCTCAGCGGTTGGTGCCGGATTGGCTTTTGGCCGCAGATACCTCGAACGCGGGGTTTCTGCCCAGAAGAACAAGGTGATCGAGACAGCAGCCGTGGAAACACGTCGTCAGATCAAGCGCCATGCAGATGATTTTCTCAAAAAGAGCTTTCGGTCATTCGCTATCGCGACGGCTATCAAACTGCTTATCCTCGCGACGCTTTGGGGACTTTTCCATGGCGGTGTTATTGAGCGGCCTTACTTTATCTGGGGTGTGACAGGGATTCTCGCCGCGTTTCTTGTTCGTGATATCTGGGTAACGTGGCCCTTTGTTCGGCTTGGGATAGTAGAACTTTCTCGCTATGGCTGGCACCCCAAGCGCGCGCTCGGTGAGGTCGTCGCCGGGCATGTATTTCAGCAAGTCCTGACGGAAGCCCAATCTGCTCCGTCCACTCGCTCTTCGAAAGTCATGCTGGTGCTTGCGGGTCAATCCCGCGAAGGGATCGAACATGATATTGCAACCTCTGTCGCCGCCATCGCTCGAGATACGTCCTGGTCCGATCTGCGACCATTTCTTGCGTCTGCTGCCATCAAGACCGCCGCATTGATGATCATTTATTCGGTGAGCGTTTTCCTGCTCATGGCCTGATATCAATCAGGCAGCCTCGGCCATAAGCACTTCGGCATGTATCACCAACTGATGTAATGTGGACTGCTCAGCAAACCCGGGCGTGTCATTGGAAATTGCCGGAACAATTCCATTCAGCTCATCCATCAGAACTGCGCGCGCCCGACTTGCCCGGCTTTTGATTGTTCCAGGCGAGCAGTCCATGATCGCACCCGCTTCCTCATAAGTGAGGCCGGCCGCCAGAACCAGAATGACTGCATCCCTTTGTTTGATCGGCAGGGAGTAGATTGCCTGGACAGCGTGCGACGCCTCCCTCAGCATTTCAGCTGATGTGTTATCAACAAGAGCTTCTTCGAGAAATCCGCTTTCAACATCAACATTGCGCCAAGCGCGACGGCTGTGCTGGAGATACTCATTTCGAACAATTCGCAGGATCCACGGTCTCATCCTTGCGGTTCGATCGAAAGATTCCGCCGCCGCCCAGGCTTTCAGGCATGCAGACTGAACGATGTCGTCGGCCAGCGTCGCATCATGGCAAAGGCTACGCGCGAACGCGCGCATTTGAGGTAACAATGCCTCCAGCTCATCGACAAAGGACCAGTCTGGGCTGGGATTTTCTCCGGTATCGGTCATGCCGTCACGTATCCTATCGCTTTAGCGAGGTCTCCACCTCTCTCATGGCGCCAAGAAGTTCTCGAAATCGGTAGGGAAGAGGCTCTGTCACCACGGCCGCGTACTCGGCTCGCAGGTGAGCTTCGAACCGCCGACTCCCTCCCGTCGCCTTGGTCGTGAAAGCGAATATTCTTCTGCGTTCGGGACGACGGGCGCTCATGCGCACCATTTATCCGTTCGCCAAAATAACAAATCATGAATTCGTTCCCACCATACGATCTGTCTTGACTTCATACAGAAGTAAATCAGTGG
>NZ_DFME01000044.1:8454-13812 GCF_002375605.1 Hyphomonas sp. UBA3601
GCTTCAACATATTTCACGAGCAATGGACACGGTCTGTATTTGGTGTCGGCAAGACCATCATGCAAAACTTGCATGATCGACAGACATGTATCGAGACCGATGAAGTCGGCAAGCGTCAACGGCCCCATCGGATGATTTGCGCCCAGGCGCATCGCCGTATCAATGCTTTCAACCGTGCCTACACCCTCGTAGAGAGCGTAGACGGCCTCATTGATCATGGGCACAAGGATCCGGTTGACGATAAAGGCCGGGTAGTCCTCGGCATTCGTGGTCGTCTTCTCTAGGCGCCCTGCAAACTCGATGGCGGTTTCGTAGGTTTCCTGATCCGTTGCGAGCCCACGGATCACTTCAACCAGCTTCATCAGCGGAACGGGATTCATGAAGTGAAGCCCGATAAACCGTTCGGGACGGTCGGTGACGGACGCAAGCCGGGTGATCGAAATGGACGACGTATTCGTCGCCAGAAATGTGCTCGTAGGCACGATTTCGCAGAGTGAACGAAAGATCTGTTCCTTGATTTCCCGGCGCTCTGTGGCGGCCTCAATAACAAGGTTGGCGGCCTCATGGTCCTTCAAGACAGTTGTCGGCTTAATGCGCCCGAGCGCAGTATCCATATCGCCCTGATTGTATTGTCCCCGCCCAACCTGGCGGGCCATATTACGTTCAATCGCTTTCATGCCTTTGGCGAGAGACTCTTCGGAAATATCGCTGAGAACGACGTCGTATCCGGCTAGCGCGCTGACATGGGCGATACCATTCCCCATCTGGCCCGCGCCAATCACGCCAATTGTCTTCAGGTCTGCCATAAGTCTCGTCCAGATCGTCGTAAAAGAGAGATGTCATATCCTGTTTGTGCAGTGCGTCAAACACAAGTCTGGGATGCAGTCGCCGCGGGTATATCCGCAATCCTGCAAGATGGTCCCGCCCGCAGACGGTCCGACAACACCGAAGCGGGAAACTCAGGATCGATCCCGCGCTACGCGGTGTAAATCATCCTGCGCCTCATGCCGCCGTCCACTGTCAGCACCTGCCCCGTCACAAAGCCGGCACCAGACAGGTAGACCACCGCATCCACGATATCTTCGACTTCCCCCGCTCGACCGACTGGATGCTGCGCGTGTGCCTCACCAGACAGCACGTCACCAGTTGAATTGATCCAGCCGGGCGCAATTGCGTTGGCCCTGACATCCGGCCCGAGACCGATGGCCAGCGCATGCGTCAGGCCAATGATTCCGCCCTTAGCCGCCGCATACCCATAGGTGTCCGGCTCCGACTGATAGGCTCGGGTCGATGTCATATTGACGATACTGCCCTTGGCAGCGCGCAAACAAGGCATGCATTCTCGCGCCATCAGGAAACTGCCGTTCAGGTGCGGTGCGATCCAGCTATTCCAGTCATTGAGACTCATCTCCTCCAGAGGACCGGCGACCGGGTCGGCTGGCCCGCCATTGTTCACGAGCAGGTCAAGCTGTTCGAACCCTGCTTCTGCGACCGCGGCGCGAATACTCTCTTCGGATGACAGGTCACACCAAATCGGCTGAATCCCGACTTTCGGGAGCGAGGCAAGACCATCATGATCGATATCCAGCGCAGCGACGCGCCAATCTTCATTGGCAAAATGCACGGCAATTGCACGGCCGATACCCGACGCTGCACCTGTTACGATGACTGTTCGCATGCAATCTCCTGATCATGGCTTAGCTCGCTCTATACAAAACAACCCGCAACTCCCCTAAGGAGTTGCGGGTTGAATTCAGTCAGGGCTGAAAAGCTTACAGCGCCTCGGTCAGTTCCGGGACGGCATTGAAGAGGTCTGCAACCAGGCCATAATCGGCGACCTGGAAAATCGGAGCCTCTTCGTCCTTGTTGATCGCGACAATGATCTTGGAGTCCTTCATACCAGCAAGGTGCTGGATGGCCCCGGAGATGCCGACAGCAACATACAGTTCAGGCGCAACGATTTTGCCGGTCTGGCCCACCTGATAATCGTTCGGGGCGTAGCCCGCATCGACAGCGGCGCGCGAAGCGCCGACAGCTGCTTCCAGCTTGTCAGCCAGCGGCACGATCAGGCGGTCAAATTCTTCTTTCGAGCCCAGCGCGCGGCCACCGGACACGACGCGTTTCGCGCCAGCCAGTTCCGGACGGTCGGATTTGACCATCTGCTCCGACACGAATTCGGATTTGAATGGTCCTGCAGGTGCATCTGCTGCTTCGACCGAAGCCGAACCATCTTCACCAGCAGCTTCGAACGCCGTGCCACGAACCGTGATGACTTTCTTCGCATCGGAAGACTTCACCGTCAGGATGGCGTTGCCGGCATAGATCGGACGCTCGAACGTGTCGGTGTCGATGACATCCGTGATATCCGACAGCTGCATGACGTCCAGCTTGGCCGCGATACGCGGAGCCATGTTCTTGCCCGTCGTCGTAGCCGGGATGAAAACGGCGTCATAGCCGGACATCATTGGCACAACGAGGGCTTCCATGGCTTCCGCCAGTTGCTTTGCAACCGAGGCGCCATCCACGTGAACGACCTTGCGGACACCGGAAACCTTGGCAGCAGAAGCTGCCACGTCGCCTGCGCCTTCGCCAGCCACCAGGATGTCTACGTCGCCGCCAAACTTTGCAGCTGCGGTAACAACTTTGTGGGTCGCGTCGTTCAGGGACGCATTGTCGTGTTCAGCAATAACCAGAACAGCCATTAGATCGCTCCTGCTGATTTGAGTTTCGAAACAAGCGTCGCAACGTCTTCGACCTTTTCACCCGCCTCGCGCACAGGCGGCTCAGTCACTTTCACAACTGACAGGCGCGGCGAGATGTCGACGCCATAATCGCCGGGAGCTTTCTCATCGATTGGCTTCTTCTTCGCCTTCATGATGTTTGGCAGAGACGCGTAGCGCGGCTCGTTAAGGCGCAAATCGACGGTGACAATTGCCGGTGTGGCCAGTTTCACGGTCTGCAGGCCGCCATCGACTTCGCGGGTCACGGTCAGGGCGTCGCCGTCCTTCTCGATCTTGTAAGCGAATGTGCCTTGTGGCCAGTCCAGCAACGCTGCCAGCATCTGGCCGGTCTGGTTGGAATCATCGTCAATGGCCTGCTTGCCGAGGAGCACCAGGTCCGGGCTCTCTTCTGCAACAACTTTTGCAAGGATTTTCGCAACAGCCAGCGGTTCGACGGTTTCGTCCGTATTGATCAAGATGCCGCGGTCGCCGCCCATGGCCAGCGCTGTGCGAATGGTTTCCTGAGCCTGTTTCGGACCGATGGACACGATCACAACTTCGGTCGCCGTGCCGGCTTCCTTCATGCGAACTGCTTCTTCGACAGAAATCTCGTCAAATGGGTTCATCGACATTTTGACGTTTGCGAGATCGACACCCGTCTGATCGGGCTTCACCCGAACTTTGACGTTATAGTCGATGACGCGTTTGACCGGTACCAGGACCTTCATACAACCGCTCCAGACATAGTTGGAATTAAACTCGTGTGGGGTGTGCCTAACGCCCGCGCAGAAAAGACGCAAGGTTGACGTTGACGTAAGTGTCAATTTGGCGCGGAAAATTTTGCAAAGCTCGCTCCTATGTGCGGCAGAAATACAATTCCCTGCCCCAGATAGCCCGTCGCACACGGGGAGCTTGGCCGTTTTGCAAACCTGCGCTAAACGCCTCCCTTCTCCTGATCAGACCAAATTCGAAGAGGGCGCCATGGCAGGCCATAGTAAATGGGCAAATATCCAGCACCGCAAAGGCGCACAGGACAAGAAGCGCGCCGTACTCTTCGCGCGCCTGTCAAAAGAGATCACGATCGCGTCCAAGATGGGCGGACCAGATCCGGACGGGAATCCACGCCTTCGCCTTGCGATTCAGAACGCCAAGGGCCAGTCCGTCCCCAAGGACAATATCCAGCGCGCCATCGACAAGGGCCAGGGAGGCGGCGGCGAAGACTATGTGGACATCCGCTATGAAGGCTTCGGGCCCGGCGGTGTTGGCGTAATCGTCGAGGCGTCAACGGACAACAAGAACCGTACGGCGACCGATGTGCGCACAGCCTTTTCGAAGAATGGCGGCAATCTCGGCGAAACGGGCTCTGTCTCGTTCAGTTTCGATCAGGTTGGCGAGATCGAGTATCCTGCGAGCGTGGGCACCGAAGACGAAGTCATGGAAGCGGCGATCCTTGCGGGCGCTCAGGACGTGGAATCAGACACCGAAAGCCACTGGATCTACACGGCTCGCGAAGACCTCCAGACCGTAGCCGACGCGCTGACTGAACATTTCGGCGCAGATGTCGAAGCCAAGTCGACGAAATTGATCTGGAAACCGCAGAGCAATATCCCCGTGGACGGCGACGCGGCCGACACGTTGATGAAGCTGCTGGACGTGCTCGACGAATTGGATGACGTGCAGAATGTCTACGACAATTCCGAACTGTCCGACGCCGAAATGGCCCGCCTCGCCGAGGGCTAAGTCAATCTTCTGACCAAACACAAAGCTCCGTTTGGCAGCCATTTGGGTTGCTTGACATTCTTCGATACGATTATACTTTGTTTTTCAAAGTTATTTGTGGAGACGAAAATGAACCCTCAATCCCTCACCGATGATCTTGCCTATGTGCGCGATCTGGCAGAAGCCGGACAGAAGGCACCGCTTCTCGGCGGACGCTTCCTGATCTTGTGGGGCGCGCTGACCACACTGGCCTATCTCGGTCACTACGCCATCGCGACGGGCATGTGGGGTCTTTCGCCCATGGCGTTCGCGTTCCTCTGGATCGGCTATGTCGTCCTCGGCATGGGCGGCATGTTCATCATGCAGGCAGGCTTCTCTGCCCACAAGCCGGGCGCCGCCTCAGTGGGAAATCAGGTTTCTCGCATCGTTTGGCAGGCGGCAGGCTATTTTCTTGGCGCCTACTTCATGGGAGCCTTCATTTCGGCCCTGTTGGGCCAAGGTACCGCCGCCTTCATGTGGTCAGTCCCAATGGTGATCGGACTCTATGGCCTGGCCCAATACGTATCCGGCGTGATGGCACAAAACCGTATCCTCTCTTTCAGCGGCAGTGCCGCCATGGCCAGCACATTGCCAGCGGTGCTCCTCATGCAGACGCCTTATATCGTGCTTCTCGGATCAGCTGTAGCGGCGCTCTGTGTCCTGTTACCCGGCCTTCTATTGATGCGGAACGAACCCTCGGAAACAGTGTAACGCCCATGCCCGAGAAAAACCCCTTCAATCATAACGACATCGACGATGTCATCCATGGGCGTCTCCGCCTCGGCATCATGGCGTACCTATCCAGTGTCAGTCCCGCCATTTTCGGAGAGCTGCGCGACAAGGTCGCAGCGACAGATGGAAACCTGTCCACGCATTTGCG
>NZ_DFME01000025.1:0-299 GCF_002375605.1 Hyphomonas sp. UBA3601
AAAGCGTACCAGTTCGCCTGATCGAAGACTGAGCCTGACCAGTTCCGATCACTGCCGATATTGGCAACACCTGCCATGCCGGTAAGCTCGTACTCTTGCGCAACGCCATCGATCACGGAGGCAACGCTTGTGCCCTCACCCTTGGCGTGCGTATCGGCCGACAACACCTCTTCCCAGAGCGTGCCCAAATAGGCGAGATGGGTCGAGAAGCCGAGATACTCCTTGGTGATCTGGAGTTCCATCATCAACGGCGTTTCCGGCATCGCGCCGAACAGCGGATGGAAGGGCTCGCGCGGCTG
>NZ_DFME01000025.1:573-1109 GCF_002375605.1 Hyphomonas sp. UBA3601
AAGGCGCGCCACATCACGATGCCTTCATGCGGGGCAAGCGCGGTGGCCAGCATGTTCGCGCCTTCGGCATGGCTGCGCTCATAATCCTGTGGGCCGGGCTGGCCTTCGGAGTTCGCTTTCACGAGGAAGCCGCCGAAATCCGGCACATGGGCATATATCTCGTCCACCTTAGCCTGCCACCAGGCCTGCACCTCGGCGTCGCGTGGATCGGCTGTGTCGAGCCCGCCCAGTTCCATCGGCGCAGAGAAGCGCGCGGTCAGATAGATCCTGATCCCATAGGGCCGGAAAATATCTGCGAGGGCTGCGACCTTCTCTAGGTATGGCGCGGTCAGCACGGTCGCATCAGCGTTCACATTGGTCAGCGACACCCCATTGATGCCGATGGACGCATTCGCGCGGGCATAGTCGGTATACTTCGGATCGAGATAGTCTGGCAGGCGGTGCCAGTCCCAGATCGACTGACCCGCATAGCCGCGCTCGACATGGCGATCCAGATTGTCCCAATGATTGAGCAGGCGCAGCTTGGTCTTGGGACG
>NZ_DFME01000025.1:1286-1556 GCF_002375605.1 Hyphomonas sp. UBA3601
CGTCGGCGCAGTCCGCACTGGCGAGCACGAGTGTCCGGCTACGCAGCCTGTCCGTGGATTGGAGGGAATTTCCCAGCAGGGACTCCGTGGCCCGCTCGATTTCCGCAAGCGCGGCCTGAAGCGTCTCCGACGGCTCAGCGCAGGCGGCCATCACATGGCGCGGCGCGTCGGCGGGTCTGGCCTCAAGCTGTTCGTACCGAAGCCAGAGTTCGTAGCCATCCTCTGCAACAGCCGGCAACACGCCGAAACCAATTGAAATCGAAATGAACA
>NZ_DFME01000025.1:1731-22622 GCF_002375605.1 Hyphomonas sp. UBA3601
CGCGACAGGCAGGGTGTGTCACCGCCCCTCTTTGTCAGAGGAGCGGCACCAGATCAGGGGGCGTCGTTCATCACCTCGCTCATGTCATCAAACCCGGCGGCCACTTTCGGCTTCACCGAGCGGCCAATCACACTGACAAGATAGGCCGCGAGGCCTGACAGCAGGAAGCCGGGGATCATGGCATAGACAAGAGTTTCGAGCGGCACCGCACCGCCCTCAGCTGGCAGGAGCGGTACGTAGAGCCAGACCAGAACCGTAACCGCGCCAACAATCATACCAGCCAGCGCCCCATCACGCGTCAGATGGCGCCAAAACAGGCTAAGCAAAATGATCGGGCCAAAGGCCGAACCGAACCCGGCCCACGCATTTGATACAAGATCAAGAATGTTGCTGTTGGGATCGAAGGCGAGCGCGATGGCCACGAGGCTGACCACAACCGTCGCAATCCGGCCGATCATCACCAGCTCCGACTGCGAAGCCTCGCGCCGGAAAAAGGTCTTGTAGACATCTTCGGTGATCGAGCTGGAAGACACGAGCAGCTGCGAAGAGATCGTGCTCATGATCGCCGCGAGGATCGCCGCGAGCAGGAAGCCGGCGACGAGCGGATGGAAGATGATTTGCGACAGCAGGATGAAGATGGCTTCAGAGTCGGTCAGCTGCGCGCCGAGGTCATGTTGCTGGACATAAGCGACGCCCACGGCGCCGACAAAGACGGCTCCGATGACCGTAACGAGCATCCAACTCATGCCGATAATGCGAGCGGTCTTGATGTCCTTGAGTGACCGGATGGCCATGAAGCGCACAATGATGTGCGGCTGGCCGAAATAGCCAAGCCCCCAAGCGAGGAGGGAGACGAGGCCCACTACGGTCATACTCTCGGGCCACATGTCGAAAAACTGACTACGCGCCGGACCAACAGCTCCACTGTCAGCATCCACATACGAAGGCGCGCTTGTGATCGCACTTTCCATGCCGCTCCACCCACCAATCACGAAGTATGCGATAACGGGCACGAGGATGAGCGCGATGAACATGATGCAGCCTTGCACGAAGTCCGTCAGGCTGACCGCCAGAAAGCCCCCAACGACCGTATAGGCAAGCACGACGCCAGCGGTGACAAACAAGCCGAGCTGGTAGTTCAGGCCAAAGGCGGATTCAAAGAGCTTGCCGCCCGCGACGATGCCGGAAGAAGTATAGACGGTGAAGAAAACAATGATCACCAGCGCAGAGATGGTGCGCAAGGCGTGCGAGGAATCGTGAAAGCGCTTCTCGAAGAAGTCGGGAATGGTAATCGAGTCATCCGCCATTTCTGTATAGATACGCAAGCGTGGCGCGACAAATCGATAGTTGAGATACGCCCCGATTACCAAACCAACGGCAATCCAGGCTGCAGAAAAGCCGCTCACATAGATCGCACCGGGCAACCCCATCAACATCCAGCCACTCATATCAGAGGCCCCGGCAGACAAGGCACCGACAGCTGGGTGAAGATTGCGGCCGCCAAGCATGTATTCGGACACGTCGCTGGTAGACGTTTTGTAGGCATAAAGTCCGATGGCCATCATCAGGACGAAATACGTCCCAAGCGATATCAATTCGGGAACGCTGATTGTCATATATTTCTCGCTGTCCTCGTAAAATTACGGAAAAGCGCGCCCCCCGTGGCCGCGCGTATCATTTAGATCAAGGCCGGGTCTGGCCGTTGCCATGTACCAGATATTTGAAACTGGTCAGTTGCTCCAACCCCACCGGCCCACGCGCGTGCATCTTGCCCGTCGCAATGCCAATCTCGGCACCCATGCCAAACTCCCCGCCATCGGAGAATTGGGTTGAAGCATTGTGCATTACGACGGCGCTGTCGATGGAGGTCATGAAACGGCGGGCTGCATCGGCATTTTCGGTCAGGATGGCATCCGTGTGACCGGAGGAGTGCTCGCTCACAAAGTTGATCGCTTCCTGAAGTCCACCGACGATCTTCACCGATGCAATCGGGTCGAGATATTCGGTCGACCAATCTTCGTCGGTCGCTTCGACAAGATTGGGCGAAATACGACGTGCCTCAGTATCCCCGCGCAATTCGCAGCCTTCCATGATTTTGACCAAGCGCGGAATGACGATTTCGGCGATCGCCCGATCCACCACAATGCTCTCTGTCGCACCGCAGACGCCGGTGCGGCGCAGCTTGGCATTGCGAACAACGTCGAGGGACTTCTCGATATCCGCATCGGCATGGATGTAGCTGTGGCAGTTGCCATCAAGATGGAGCAGTGTCGGCACCTTGGCTTCGTCACGCACCAGCTCCACCAGACCGCGGCCGCCGCGCGGAATGACGAGATCTACATAGTCGACAGCATGCAGCAGCGCGGTTACGGCATTCCGGTCGGTGGTCTCAACCGTCTGAACGGCGCCTTTCGGCAGGCCAGCAGCTTCGAGCCCAGCCTGCATGCAGGCTACAATCTCGCGCGTTGAATTCTTGCTTTCCGAGCCGCCGCGCAGGATCACGGCATTGCCGGATTTCAGGCACAGCGCACTGGCATCGGCGCCGACGTTTGGACGAGATTCGTAGATCATCCCGATCACGCCAATTGGCACGGCCACGCGTTCAATGGTCAGGCCGTTGGGGCGCTCAGTGGTCGAGAGCAACCGCCCGACCGGGTCCGGCAACTCCGCAATCTGTTCCAGGGCGCTTGCCATCGCCTCGACCCGTTCGTCGGTAAGACGCAGTCGGTCGATGAAGGAGTCCGGTCGGCTGTCGCCGACACTGTCGACATCTTCCTTATTGGCGGCAAGAAGGTCCGCTTTTGCCTCACGCAATGCCTTGGCGGATGCGCGGAGAGCGTCATTTTTCTGCTCGGTCGTCGCCGTCAGCAATGCCTTTGCAGCGTCGCGGGCATTCTGGCCCAGACCGGAAATATATGCGTTCAAACGGGAATCCAATGTGGTCACGTTTCGTCCTTCATGGTTCTTGTTCAGGTGCCTAGCGCAGCTCGATTGCGCGCTTGTAGGCCGACTCGGTGGTGGCTTTCAGGAGATCTGACAACTTTCCGTCTCCATTCAGGGCCTTCAGGCCCGCTTCGGTCGTGCCATTCTTGCTGGTGACGGAATTGCGGAGATTTTCCGGATTGTCGCCGGTTTCAAGGATCATGCGGATCGAGCCATCCAGCGTGCCGAGCACAAGATCGCTGGCCTGTTCGTCACTGAAGCCTAGTTCCTTGGCCGCCTCGATATAGGCGCGGGCGATCTCGAAGACATATCCCGGACCGCTGCCAGCGACGGCGGTTACCCGGTCAATCTGGTCTTCATCATCTACCCAGACAGCCGTCCCGGCAGCCTGCATGAGGGTTTCGACAGTATCCCTTTGGTCGGCACTTGCCGCGCTGCTGGCGTAAAGGCCCGCAACGCCCGCCCCGATGGCAGATGGAAGGTTCGGCATGATCCGTATAACCGGATAGCCCGGCAGCGCAGTCTGCAGGCGCTGCACCGAACACCCCGCAGCGATCGACGCAACGGCCCCATCCGGATTGAGCACGTCCTTATAGGCCGGCAGTATCTCATCAACCATTTGCGGCTTGATCGCGACGATCAACAGATCAAACTTCTCGTCTCCAAGGGCGTTGATATCCTTGAATAGACGGGCACCTTCCACAGGTTGGTCCAAGAAAGGATCGACAATGGTGAATTCATCCTCCACCGCGCGCATCCACTGCGTCAGAAGCGCGCCGCCCATCTTTCCGCATCCAACGAGAAGTACCTTCATGCTATACTAGTCCTTTGCTCACCTGACCCGCGAGATAATGATATTTGTTTAGAATTCAAACCATCTATTACAGAAACTCAAGCTTTCGGCGGATGCCGCAAAATAGTCGAATTTCCCTGATTCGTGACTTTTCAGACTAGGTATTGAGACCTTGAAGAAAGTCTGAAGGTATTTTGTAAGCTAATTATTTGCATCGTAACCCAAACCTTCTTATGTCCGCCCCTAAGCAACCACCGGAGCCTAATTTGCCTTCCAAGAAACGCATCGTCGTGAAAATCGGATCGAGCCTACTTGCCAATCCAGACCTTCTCACACCGCGCTGGGCATTCATGCAACGGCTATTGGAAGACATCACCAAATTACGGAATGACGGCTACGAAGTTGTCCTGTGTTCGTCAGGTGCCGTGGCGCTCGGTTTGAACATGTTGAACGAGAAGCCGGAAACCGCCGGGCTGCGCGACAAACAGGCCGCTGCTGCGTGTGGCATGCCCCTGCTGCTGAACGCCTACAAACAAGTTGCCCATGAGTTTGGATTCGATATCGCACAGGTGCTCGTTACCCTTCAGGACATGGAAGAGCGCAAGCGTTTCTTGAACACCAAGAACACTGTTCACCGCCTGTTGCAGGGCGATATTCTGCCAATCGTGAACGAAAATGACTCGATCACGACCGAAGAAATCCGTGTGGGCGACAATGACCGCCTCGCCGCAAAAGTCGCCCAGATGATCCAGGCGGACCATCTGGTGATCCTCACCTGCATCGATGGCCTCTACGACAAGAACCCTGAAGAGCCAGGCGCCCAACTGGTCGAAGAAGTCCATGATGTCAGCGAGTATATCGCGGTTACGGAAGGCACCAGCAGTCTCGGTAGCGGCGGCATGCTCACCAAGATGCAGGCCGCAAACATGGCGCAGAATGCCGGATGCACGACCCTCATCGCGAATGGGGAACATGACGCGCCCGTGTCTTCAGTTCTCTATAATGAACGACCGCACACCAAATGCATCGCGCACACCAAGCCAGCTTCAGCTTGGGCGACGTGGCTGACTGATCGCCTTCAGATTGCCGGCAGTATCGTGATCCGTGACGAGTTGGCAAACACGCTGGCCGATAGCCCAGAACATGTCCTGCATGAAGACATCAAGTCAATTCAGGGTCAGTACCTCAAGGGTGACGTGATTCACGTTTATGACGAAAGCGGCGCGGAGATCGCGCGCGGCATGACCAACTTCTCGTCAGAAGAAACCATGGTACTCGCGCGTCATCCGGAAATTTCACCGAAAGAACTGCTCGGCTACCAAACTGGTGGCACGGTCATCAGTCGCGAAAATCTGATTGTCCTGGAAGATCGCCACCTCCTCTGGGACAAACCGGAAGAGGAAACAATGGTGGAAGTCTCCGAGAGCTGATCAGCCCTCTTTCTGCAAATCTCCAACCTCCAGGATCGGCGCCGCATCAAGGCTTCCCGCATTCATCATGGCAGCCAGCCGCTGCACCGATGAGATGAGCAGACTCTGCTCCCACAACTCCAGAGAGTCAAAACGCTTCAAGAACCCTTCCTGAAGCGCTTCCGGCGCATCTTCGAGGCTTCTGCGACCAGTCTCCGTAATCGAGACATCTACGGCGCGGCGGTCGGTTTCGTTCTTCTGCCGCTCGACGAGGCCCGCCGCCTCCAATCGATCCACGATGGAAGTGATCGTCGCTTGGGACAAATGCACTTCGCGGGCGATCTCCGATGGCTTGACCGATCCGGCACCGGACAAGGTCTGCAATACAATGAGTTGTGGCGCCGTGAGGCCGGTCGTTTTCGCCAATTGCTTGGAATTCAGATCGATCGCACGCGTAATCTGTCGAATTGCGGTCAGGAGGTCTTTGCGGTGGGCCATGCCCGCACCTAAAGAGACACTCGGCGCTGCGTCAATTCCCACAACTGTTCAGAAGGCCGGCTCGGGGTGGCCGAACAGCCAACGCTCGCATACAGAAATTGTGCAACAAGACTTATCTGAAGGATTAGAGCATGACTTCCCAACGCATCCGCATCGAGGTCAGTAATGGAATTGGCGAACTGATCCTGAACAAGCCCGAACGCCGCAACGCTCTGTCGAGTGATATGTGGGCAGCAATCCCCGGTATGGTGAAGCAGCTGGAGGCAGATCCCGAAGTGAAATGCGTCATCATTCATGGCGGAACAGCAGGCGCATTCGCGGCGGGCGCAGATATTTCGGAGTTCGAAACGATCTATGCCACGCCCGAAAGCGCAGAGCATTCGGCAAACCTGATTTCCGATGCGGTTACATGTCTCGCCCAATGCCCGAAGCCGATCATCGCTGCGATCACCGGCGCTTGCGTGGGTGGCGGCGTCGCACTTGCTCTGACGGCAGACATTCGCATCGCCAGCCCCGAAGCCAGGTTCGGCGTACCTCCGGCGAAGCTGGGGCTTGTGTATCCAGTGAACGATACACGGCGCTTGATAGAAACCGTTGGTATTCCTGCCGCCAAGGACATCTTGCTGACAGGTCGTTTGTTTGATTGCGACGAGGCCTATCGTATCGGTCTGGTTACACATATGGCAGAGTCCGCATCAGCCTTGGAATTGGCGCGAGAAACGGCGCGTCTGGTTTCAGCCAATTCACTCTGGTCACATAGCGCGATGAAGCGCACCTTCGATGCGATCAAGATGGGCTGGCGAGACGATAGTCCTGAAGCGAAAGCCCTGTTCCTGGAAAGCTTCGAGAATGAGGACTTCCAGGAAGGTTACAGGGCCTTCCTCGCAAAGCGCCCGGCCAAATTCAGCTGGCGCTGAGGGGGTTAGAACCCGCCCCCCACTGCGACGTAGAGATCAATGGCCGCAGCCAACCGGTCCCGACGCGCCTCGAGGGCACTTTGCGTTGCAGAATAATAGTTCTGTTGTGCAGACAAGAGACTCGTCAAATCGTCCGTGCCGACACGATATCGCAGTTCAGCGGAATCCAGTGCGCGGCGACTGGCAACGAGTGCAATCTGGAGCTGTTCTTCACGTTGGGCGCTGGTATTGATGGCAGACAGCGCAACATCAACATCGCGTAACGCGCTGAGAATGGCCTGCTCATAATTCGACAGCAACGCCTCCCTTCGCGCTTTGGCACTGTCGAGCTGAGCCTCCAGCGCTCCCCCAGAAAACACAGTCTGCGCAAGTGACGCCGAAAGACTGGCGGTCGGATCAGACATAGAGGTCAGGAGTGTCGTCACACCCGCGCCAAGATCGACACTTGGCAGCATGGCTGCTCTCGCAATCTGAACATTGGCCTGCGCCGCCCGCAAATCAGCCTCGGCCTGCAACAAGTCCGGGCGCCGCCCCAGAAGCTGAGATGGTAGGCCTGCTTCCGGTACTGGCAAGCCAGTCTCGTAAAGGTCTACGTCCGGCACTTCGAAATTTTGCGGCACCTGCCCGATAAGGATCGCAATCGCCGTCCGCAGAGAGAGTATCTGCTGCTCGATCTGCGGGAGTTGCGCACGCGAATTGGCCAATGCAGCTTCCTGGCTGGCAAAATCAAATCCGGAAATCTCGCCCGCATCGTACCTTACCCGCACGATTTCAAAGATACGCTCGGCAATTTCCAGATTGTCTTGCGCGACTTCAAACTGCTTACGCGCGACCTGAAGGTCAAAATAGTTCGCTGCCAGATCAGATGTAACACTCAGCTCAAGCGCTCTTTGCGCGAACTCAGCCGATTCGAGATTGGCCCCTGCCGCATCACGTGACGCTGCAACACTGCCAAACAGATCCAGCTGATAGCTAGCCGACAGGCGGGCACTGCGAGAAAAATCACTGAAGTCGGAATCACTGTCGGTGGAAACTGACGCCCCTGCTGAAACAGATGGCAAGGCGCTGGAATCGGCAACACGCAACGCAGCGCGTGCGGAGGTAACATTGGCAAGTCCAGCTTCAAGCGACTTGTTCCGCGTGAGTGCGGTGCTGACCAATGCGTTCAAGGATTCATCGCCGAAGGTTGACCACCAGAGCCCTGTGGCCGGCAATTCTGTTTCCGCTTGCATTGAGGTTTCATAGGACGCCGGAAGCTCAACCGAGGACAAAGGCGTATCGGACGATTGCGTTGCGGTACATCCTGCAAGGACGACAAGCAGACTGAGAGGAAGAAGAGGAATTCTGGTCATGATTACTCCGCCGCAAGGGCCCGGACCGGATCAAGCCGCGAGGCATTGCGCGCCGGCAGGAAGCCGAACACGAACCCGGTCAGGAAAGCTGTTGAAAAGGCGAGGATCGCGGGCATGGGCGTTACGGCAATGCTGGTGCCGAGATTGGCGAGAATTGCACAGATCGCGAAGCCCGTAAGAATACCGATCACACCGCCCAGCGCGCAGACCACGACGGCCTCCACAATGAATTGGACAAGAATATCAGACCGACGCGCCCCCGTCGCCATGCGCACACCGATCTCGCGCGTACGTTCTGATACGCTGACAAGCATGATGTTCATCACACCGATACCGCCGACGAGCAATGAGATAGAGGCAACCGCGCCTAGCAGGATCGAGAACGAATTCTGTGTCTCCTGAACGGACTCCAGGATCGATGCCGTATTCCGTATCCGAAAATCTTGTGTTCCGTGTCGTTGAAGCAGCAGCTCGTTTGCTTCAGTCTCCGTCGTCGAGATTACGTCCGTGTCTTCCACAGCGATGGTTATACTCGACAGGTAGGAACTGCCGAACACGCGCATCATCCCGGTTGTGATGGGAATAAGCGCGATATCATCCTGGTCACGGCCGAACGAGCTGGCGCCTTCTTCTTCAAGCACGCCGGCGACCTCAAATGGTGCGCCCGCAAGAAAGACATACTCACCGACGGCTTCCGAGACATTGTCGAACAATTCCCCCGCGGTCGTTGTGCCCAGCACAACCACACCTACGCGTCGGTCGACATCTTCTGCCGTGAAGAAAGAGCCGTATTCAATATTGCGGGTGTTGGCGAGCAACCAGTCTTCCGAAACACCCTCCACGGAGCCACGATGGTCATTGCTTCCTCGCCGCAATGTTGCAGATCCGGACCGCGATGGCACCGCAGCCAGGACATTGTTCAATTCGCCCAATCTCTCAGCATCTTCGAGTGAAAGGGTTGCAATGGCGTCACCGCGCATTCGCGCGCCCCGGTCACCCCCCGGCTGAACGAAGAGCAGGTTCGCACCCATGTCCTCGAACCGGGCCATAACCTCGCGCTGGCTACCTTGCCCGACCGCCAGCATTGCGACCACCGCCGCAACGCCGATCACCACGCCCAGCAAGGTCAGTGCGGTGCGAAACAGGTTTGCTCGTAACGACCGGAAGGCCGTCTTGATGGATTCCGTAAGCTGAAGAAAGAAGGAGGGGGAGGATTTCACGGCGCGTTGCTCAAACGACTCCAGAGACCGTTCTACTGAACCGGAATCGGAAATGATTTTGCCGTCGCGAATTTCAATCGTGCGGTCTGCGCGTTCAGCGACTTCCTGGTCATGGGTAATCAGGATGACTGTGCGGCCGGAGCGATGCAGCTCTTCCAGCAATTCCAGAAGTTCTTCACTCGTGCCGGAATCGAGCGCTCCCGTCGGCTCATCCGCAAGGATGACTTCGGCATCATTCATCAGAGCTCGGGCAACAGCCACACGTTGCTGCTGTCCCCCGGACAATTGACCGGGGCGACTTTTCTCGCGCCCGCCAAGGCCAAGCCGACCGAGCAATTCCTGTGCGCGGGCCTTCCGTTCCGATTGGCGAACCCCGGCATAGACCGCAGGTATCTCCACGTTCTCCGATGCGCTGACATTGGCGAGGAGATTATAGCGCTGAAACACAAAGCCGAATGTCCGCCTGCGCAAGGAGGCCAGTGCATCGGCGTCCATCTCGGACACATCCTGCCCATGAATGCGGTAGGTTCCGGAAGTCGGGTGGTCGAGACAACCAAGCAAGTTCATCAAAGTCGACTTACCGGAACCCGACTGTCCGACAATTGCAACGAACTCGCCTTCGCGAATGGTCAGGTCGACGCCATCAAGGGCGCGGACCTCTGCGTCACCCCGTCCGTAGACGCGCTTTATGTCCTGCAAATGCAGCAAGGGTTCTGACATGATCTGGCGTCCTAAACCGGGGGTGGACCCATAGGCCGTGGCCGGTCATTTCCGGCACGCTCGGTCGCCTGTTTCGGACGAATGCTCACTTGCCCGGTCACGACCTCATCACCCTCAGACAAGCCGAACAATATCTCGGCACTTGTACGCGTCTGAAGACCAACCAAAACAGGCTGAGGGACAGCTTCGCCATTCGCATCCATTTTCAGAACCATACCCATTTCTGCGTCGGGATATTGCGCGCGTGCCTCACGGATAGCCTGGCCTCTGCCGTCGCCAACACGATCACCCTGGGCGGCTCCGCGTTCAGGTTGCGCAGGACGCCTGGCTTGTGCGCTCTCCGGGCGCTCGGGACGTGACTGCAAGGCCGTTACCGGGATCAGGACGGCATCTTCGGCCTGCCCCAGAATGAAGAAGACCTGAGCGGTCATATCACTTCGCAAAATTCCGTCGGGGTTCTCAATATCGAGCAGCGCCTTGTAGAGCACGACGTCATTGACAACTTCGGGCGTGGGAAGGACCTGACGAACTTCGGTTTGCCACTTGTGATCAGAATCGCCCAGCGTGGTGAACCAAGCTTGCTGCCCCTTTGATACGCGCAACACATCTGCTTCGGAGACATCAGCCTCCACGGTCATTATACCGAGATCCGCGATGGTCATGATGACGGGTGCGGTCTGGTTCGCATTGAGGGTCTGGCCCTCGGATGCACTGAGCGAGACGACTGTACCAGCCATCGGAGCGTAAATCTTTGTAAATTCCAGATTGGCTTCATCGGCACGGAGGCTGGAGGTCTGCTGCGCGATCTGCGCATTGATGGCGTCGAGCTTCCCTTCCGCGATCTCCAATTCCGATACCGTGGCCTCATAGTCAGCGCGCGCAATGGCATCGGCCTCAAACAGCATATGGGCGCGTTCAGACTCGGCCCTTGCAAGTTTCAGAGAAGCCGCCTGTTGACGTTTCGAGGCATATAGCGAGTTTAACTGAGCTTGTTGGGCTTCGACCGTGTTCTGTGCAATCGTGGCATCGATCTGCGCAAGGAGTTGGCCCTTCTCGACCTCGTCGCCGACATCAACGAACAACTCTTCCAATTGACCCGAGACCTGTGCGCCAACCTCAACCATCTCCTTTGGCACAAGAGTACCTGCTGCCGAGATCGTAACTTCAATATCACCCGTGCGTGCGGCCGATGTTTCATAAGTCGGCGTTGTGGAGTTCGCCAAGTTTGACTTCGCAAACCATACGGCACCGCCTGCTGCCAATACGACAATAATCGCGATGATCCAACGGGATCGTTTCCCAAAAACTCTCATTCTTGTCTCTTTCCAGCAATTCTGGCTGTGAACATGTTCCCGGGTTAAACGACCCAAGTTTCAAATTCCGTCGCGAAGACCGGCATTTTATTGCACTTTCCAGCAAACCCGGCTCAAGCCCGCTCCTTCACCACAGCTTTGTCACCAGAATGTTGCAGATCATTTGCTTGCGCATGAATCCTGAAAGCGGAAGACGACAGCAATGTCCCGCCAATTATGTCAGGCTGACAAACTCTCGCTGACAAGCCGCACATTTCGGCAAAGTTCAGACAAGACGCTCCCGTAACGCATTGGGACAGGTCGATCTGGAGCGCGCCAACATGAACATTTTTTCATTAAATAACAATCATTTAAGGATGCACGCTTCCGGTCCACAGGCATCCGCTCCTGAGGTGGTTGCACGTGGACTGATTATTGTTCTGGGTATGGCTACGGCCCTCCCTGCATGGGCCGTCGAAATCGAGGAATCCACCGTCGCCCCCGTCGAGACCTCCACCGCGAATGACGGACAGCCCGACGACATTACAATCACTGAAGATGGGGAAATTGATCTCAGCGACCTGCCAGGTACCACCGCGATTACGGTCGACTCCGACAATACCATCACCAATGATGGCGAAATTCTCGCAGAAGACACCGACTACGTCACCGCTATTGCTGTCCGAACGGGTACGACGACAGGCATCACCCACACGGGTTCCATCGAATTGTCGGAAGACTATGACCGGGAAGACGAAGACGATGATGACGATGTGGACGGGCCACTCGCCATCGGGACGAACCGCGTGGGCATCGACGTCGAGAATGGTGGCACGATCACAGGTAATATCCTGCTCGATCATGGCTCCACGCTATACATAGAAGGCAATGATTCAGCGGGCGTACGCATCGGATCCGCGCTCGATGGCGATTACACGCAACAGGGCACAATTTCGGTTATCGGCGACAACGCCCTGGGTCTGAGCCTCGAAGATGACGTCGCCAGTGATGTATTGATCAGCGGCGCCATTACGGTTCAGGGTGAGAATGCGTCAGCTGTCACGATTGATGGGGATGTCTCCGGCAATGTGACGATTGAGAGTTCAATCAGCTCGACCGGCTTCACCAGCACCAGTTCTTCCAACTATATCGCGCCCGTCTATATCGATGACGATACTGAAGCGGTGGAGGATCGCCGCGATGCCGACGACCTTTACGACAATGCGAACGGCGTCCGCATCACGGGCAGTCTCGGACAAGGCCTGTTGATCAATGGCGCGGTCGACGACTTCACATCCGAAGAGGATGAGGATGACGAAACAAAGGATACGGTCGACGATTTCGATGAGAATCGAACTGCTGGAAGAATCTACAGTTATGGTTCAGCCCCGGCGCTCGCCATCGAAGCCAACGCTGGCGAAAACGTAGTCTTCTCGAGCGTCGTAGAAACCGTTCGCGATACCACCGATGATGATGATGACGATGACGTAGATGAAGTACTCGCCACGTTTTCTTTTGATCAGGGCCTCATCAATCGTGGGACGATTTATGCCAGTGGCGTGAATATCGGATTCGATGCGACGGCGCTCTCCATATCCGGATCAGAAGACGGAACCGGAACGGTTACAATTGATGGCGGCATCCTGAATTCCGGCACAATTCAAGGAACCGCCTACGAGGCTTCCGCCGTAGGCCTTCTGCTCGGCAACGGCACAGCAATCGGCACTCTCGAAAACTCCGGATCCATCGCCGCAACGACCTATACGTTAACGGACGACACCGCCAAAGCGTTGTTCATTTCCAATGGAAGTACGCTGGAAGCGATCCTGAATAGTGGATCCATCACCGCTTCATCAAATGGCTATGGTGGCGCAGCAACGGCGATCACCGATGAAAGTGATACGCTAAGATACATAACCAATACCGGCGCGATATCAGGCCTACTCATTTCAGACGGACGGGAAGATTCGGAAACAGGATCGTCCATCGCCATTGACCTGTCCGCACAAACGGCTGGCGCAACCATTATCCAGTATCAGGAAACTCCCACTGAAGATGTGAACGGCGATGACGAAATCGATGAAGACGATGTGACCGAACCTACAATCTATGGCGACGTCCGGTTCGGAACCGGCGATGACATACTGCAAATTCTGGACGGGGGTCTGGCAGGCGACATCTACTTTGGTGCCGGCGCCGCAACTTTTGACCTATCGGATGCCGAGTTTCTGGGAGACACCTATTTCGAGGGCGACACACTCAGCCTGTATATCGAGGAGAGTGAGATCGAGGGAGATTTCGACTTCGGCTCTGCGAGTGGAACGATCGACTTCCTGTCTTCATCGTTGCTCACGGGTAATCTGACGAGCGATGCTTACAGACTGGCCGCGACAATTTCAGATTCTGAAATTGTTCTGCTTGAAGACACGTCCTTGCAGCTTGCCTCCCTCTCCGTCACGGATGGTTCAACACTTGAATTCGAAATTGATCCTCAGAACCTGCGGACCACAGCCTTTCTGTCAGTTTCGGGAACCGCAGCACTGGGCAGCGATACTCTGGTACGCCCAACACTTACGTCATTCATCGACGGTGATTTTGCCGTCACACTGATCGAAGCGGGTACACTGATATACGACGAGGAAACCGCTGAGTTATCGACCGAAAATATACCGTGGATATACAACGTATCACTGGAGACAGAGACGTCTGATACAGACAAACTCAATCTCGACTTTCGCCTCAAGACTGCCGAGGAACTCAGTCTCGACACGAACCAGTCCCGCGCCCTCTCCGCTATACTCAATGTTGCCACAAGTGACGATGATGTCGGATCTGCCATCACGCAGCTTTCGACCGAACATGACTTTCTAGAGGCCTACAATTTGCTGCTGCCTCAGCGCACTGATGCCGCAACGCGCTATCTGGAATCCCAGTCGAACGCCGCTTTTGGCGCGTTGAGAAGCCATCTGGAGTTCACCCGTAGCTCCAGTGAATCCGGAAATGGAGCATGGGTGCAGGAAACCTATTCCCATGTCAGCTATGATGGGTCTGACGATGGGCCGGGATATGATGGCCGCGGCCTTGGCATCGCTCTGGGGTATGATCGCTCGCTGCTAGGCATAGATGCAATCGGCATCATGGGTACGATGAGCGACGGCAAGTTTGAGGAAAAAACTGGCGGCGAAAATCCTGTGACCATGAAAAGTCTGGGTGTCGGGGTGTATGCGACGGAGCAGATCGGGCGCGTAAACCTTCAGGCCGTTGGCCAGATCGCGAAGGTCGACCATTCCAGCTATAGAGAAATCGAGTTCGACGAGTATGTTTCAGAGGTCAGCGGCACATGGGACGGGATGACCACCGCGGCTTCACTCTTGGCATCAACCGAATTCGGGTCCGGGGCGTTCAGGATGACGCCATCAATTGGTCTGGACTACTTCAAACTTGATCAGGACGGATATTCAGAAACGGCATCAAACGGATTGAACCTATGGGTCAGCGACGCCAGCACAGACCGTGTCACCGCTGATGCCGGAATTGGCTTTGCCTATGTCTGGCGGGAAGGCGCAGACTCGTCTCGCACGGGTCCGGCCTATACCAGTTACAACAATTCCAATCGCTACCGTCCCATGGTTCGGGCTGGATTGGATATTGGCTATCGCTCCACGTTGTCTTCGACACCTTACGAAGTCGACGCTGGATTTGTCGGCTATGAGGACCGTTTTACACTCAGCGCCACCGAGGTGTTTGAAGATGCCGCCACGGTGGGACTCTCGCTACTGGCGGGGTCCGAACTCCTGAAAATTCGGTTTGGCGTGGATGGTGAGTTTTCAACCGACTCAACCGCCCTGACGGCCAACGCCGCCGTCAAACTCCGCTTCTGATCTCTCAGACACCATTTCTCTCTTCTGGATGCCGACTTCATGAGCCACAAAAACAAAACACTCGCGCTCTCCCTGATCCTCTCTGCGCTCGCCGCTTCGCTGCAACCGACGGCGCTTGCGCAGGTGGGCGCAGAAGACAGCACAGGAAACATCGAAGCCATCATTATCAATGGCAACCAGCGGATCGAAGACCGAACCGTGATGTCCTACCTTCTAGTCGAACCTGGCTCACCTTTTGACGCGAACCGTATCGACCTTTCCCTCAAATCCCTCTTCGCAACCGGCCTCTTTGCTGATGCAAATTTTGACCGGGTCGGGAACCAGCTCATCATTACATTGGTCGAAAACCCAATTGTAAATCGGGTCATGATTGAAGGCAGCAAATCGCTCGGGGAAGAAAAGATCCGCGAAGAAATCCAGATATCGCCGCGCGGCGTATTCACCGCCGCTCGCGTGCAGGCAGACGTACAGCGCGTGATGGAACTCTACCGCCAATCCGGCCGGTTCGCGGCGAAAGTCACGCCCGAATATGTGCCGCTCGATCAGAACCGTGTGGATGTGGTCTTCTCGATTACAGAGGGACCTGTGTCTGGTGTACGAGCGATCAACTTCCTGGGAAATGAAACGTATTCAGACGACCGTCTTCGGTCGGAGATTGTCACCCGTCAATCACGTTGGTGGCAGTTCTTCTCATCAAACGACAATTATGACCCAGGTCGCTTGGAATATGACCGCGAATTGCTTCGTCAGTTTTACCAGAACAAGGGGTATTACGACTTCCGCGTAGAGTCGGCCGTGGCAGAACTAACGCCTGATCAGAAGGATTTCTACATTACCTATACAATCGACGAGGGCGAGATTTATCGCTTCGGCGAGATCAATGTCGAAACCGAGCTGGAAAAGCTCAACACGGACGCCTTGAAAGCGTCACTGGTAGCGCGATCCGGTGACCTGTTCCGAGGCGACACAATTGAAAACTCAATTGATGGCCTGACCTATGTCGCCGGGATCGGAGGTTATGCCTTTATTGATGTGCGCCCTGAAATCTCCGCCGATCTCGAAACGCATACGGTCAACGTGACCTTTCATGTCAATGAAGGTCCGCGTGTTTACATCAACCGCATCAATATTGTCGGTAATACCCAAACGCTCGATCGCGTGATCCGGCGGGAATTGCGCGTGACTGAAGGTGATGCCTTCAACCGCATCTTGCTGGATCGCTCGCGCAACCGCGCACGGGCCCTTGGCTACTTCAAAGACGTCGAAGTTACTGAGGTTCCCACCGCGGACCCTGACCAAATTGACGTGAATGTAAAAGTCACTGAGCAGCCCACTGGCGAGATGAGTTTCTCAGCTGGCTTCTCATCCTCAGAATCTTTCCTCGTAGATGTCAGCGTGGCACAGCGCAATGTGCTCGGGCGCGGGCAATCCGCGTCTGCTCGCCTGTCCACATCCAGCCTGCAGCAAATTGTGGACTTGCAGTATACGGAGCCACGTTTCCTAGACCGTGACATGTCCGCAGGTGTGAGTGCGTTTGCTACCCGCCTCGATTATTCTGACACCGATCTTGGCGGCTATACGACTGAATCTGTAGGTGTCAGCGGGCAGCTAGGTTTCCCCTTGTCAGACCGGCTGCAACTTGGCTTGAAATATACGTTGCAAAACGACAAAATCGACGTCGTCGATCAGAGCATCGTGATTGCCTCGGACAGCGGCGAACGCCTGACAACCGAATACACTGTAGATGACAATGACACCCCGGGAGACACAAGCGATGATGTCGTGGGTGTCGCCTTTCTCACCGCTGATGACGTACCATTGCCTGATGGATCGCTGATCGTGGACGTATGCGATGCGCGCTATCTCAACAGATACTCGCTTTGCTCAAGTGAACGATCAGAAATCTCCTCGATCGTCGGGTACAATCTCCTCTTGGACATGAAGAATGACCCTATTGACCCCACTGGCGGGTTCGACCTGCTGTTTGGTCAAGACGTTGCTGGCCTGGGCGGGGACGTGAATTTCATTCGCACCAACGCATCGATGAATATCTATCAAGGCATCACGAAGGGCATAACGGCCAGTTTGCGTCTTTCGGGTGGATACATCGAACCCTATGGCACGAGCGACGCGGAATCCGAATACGGACAAACCACTCCCCAAGGCGTACGTATCAATAATCGCTTTTTCAAGGGCGGCAACAGCTTCCGCGGGTTTGATACGGCAGGTCTCGGGCCGCGCATTGTGCAAATCATCCAAAATGATGACGGCACAGAAACAGTGAAGCGTCTCAACGCCCTGGGCGGCAACGCGTTCTACCAATCCAGCCTCGACATCTCGATGCCAAACTATCTGCCGGAAGAATACGGCATCAAGACGGGTCTGTTCCTGGAAGCCGGCGCGGTTGGCTTGTTGAGCGACATAGACAAGAGCGACCCGGTCGAGTTCACGGATACTTTTGGCCGTGATGCCGTCCAGTTGATTGAAGACGACTTGTCCTTGCGCGCATCTACAGGCCTCAGCGTCTATTGGACATCCCCTTTCGGCCCAATTCGCTTCGACTTCAGCCATATCCTCAAGAGCGAAGAGTACGACCGCACGGAGTCCTTCCGTTTCAGCACTTCCACCCGGTTCTGATAGCGTGTCAGCCAGCGGCCTTCAGAGGCAAGGTCACCGTTACGAGCAGCCCCCCGGTTGGTGGGTTCGACAAATCGATGTGCCCACTATGGGCTTCAATCAGATTCTTCGCGATATGAAGTCCGAGCCCATGCCCGCCGGTCTCGCGATTGCGTGACTGTTCCAATCGAACAAGGGGTTCGAACACACGCTCCAGAGCATCTTCCGGGATTCCCGGACCTGTGTCCTGGATCGTCACAATAGCCTTGCCGGCTTGTTCACTGAGACAAACGTGCGCCATGTCTCCATAACGCACCGCATTTTCAATCAAGTTGCGCAAGGCGCGTGTCAGTTCATCTGATCGACCCATGACAATCGGGCGTACATCGATTTCATTGAACGAGACAGAGAGGCCCAGATCCCGCAAGTCTTCGATAAGGCTGTCGACCAACGAATACATGTCCAGCGGCTGGAAAGGCTCATCTGACTGGCCAGCCGTCGCCGCAGCAAGTGCGGCTTCTGTGATACGCTCCAACTCTGCCAGAGCACGACTCATCCGCTCGCGCTCACTCGCATCTGATAGCATCTCAACCTTCAGTTTCAATGAGGTAATGGGTGTCCGCAAATCATGACCAATTGCTGCGAGCAGCTGGCGTTGGCCAGCCACTGTGGTCTCGAGGCGGCGGCCCATGCGATTGAAAGCACGCAGCGATTCGCGCACGTCATACGGACCTTGCTCGACCAGCGGCTCATGCTTGTAGTCGGACGCCAGCGTATTCGCGGCCTTCGCCATTTGCCTCAATGGATTGATCGCATTCAGGGCGGCCCATATGCCGATGCCAACCATCAGCACGATGAGCATGACGGCCGCCAGGAGAGGTGGACGCGGCTCTTTCACACTGATGTTCTCGGTTCTTATGTTTATCCAATTGCCATTCGCGATCTCGAGAGACACTCTTGCGCGCTGCTGGCTGGCAGATCTCCCACGCTCTGACGGCGGAGGCCTCAAACTCATTGGCCCGGGACGGCCCGGTTCTTCATCCATGAACCTGTCCGGTCGACCGGGAGGACCTGCGAGCCTGTCCCGATCACCCCACCCACTCAGGGAAATACCAATCGGCGTATCCTGCGCTAGCCCAAGATTTTCAAGAACACGTTCGGCTAGCCCCCAGGAGAAAGGCTCAATATAGGGATATTCTGACAGCGAGTAATCGGTTATTTGAAGACGCTCCAGCTCTTTGTCGGAGAGTGAATCGGGCCAATCCTTCGCCTGCAATTCCTCCAAGGCGACCGTCGCAACATGCAGCGCCGTACGTGGCTGGAGGCGTTGCGATGAAATGCTGAATTCCACAATGAAATACGCCAGTAGAAATGTAGACAGCAGAGCCGCTGTCACCAGGATTACAATCCGTGTAAGAAGCGTATCAAGCCTTGCCAGCATCACAGTTTCTTCACATCAGCTGCAAAGACATACCCCCCGCCCCAGACGGTCTGGACGATATCCGGATTCTTGGGGTCACGTTCGACCTTTTTCCGAAATCGACTCACCTGACTGTCGACACTGCGGTCGAACACATCTGCGCCTTCGGCATGAGACAGTTCCACGATCCGTTCACGCGACAGCACGATCTGTGGTCGGGCTATAAAGATCATCAATAATTGGAATTCGCCGGTGCTTAAGGAGACGATCACGCCATCATCGCGGGTCATTGTGCGTTTCGCCGTATCCAGCGTCCAACGGTCAAACTCAAAATAGCGCGTTTTCTCAGGCGTCATTTCTCTTTCGCGACCATTCGCGCGTCGCAGGACCGACCGCACACGCGCAAGCAGTTCCCGCGGGTTGAATGGCTTGCACACATAATCATCTGCGCCGACTTCCAAGCCGACAATCCGGTCGATCTCATCAGTTCTCGCGCTGATGAAAACGATCGGAATTGCGGTGAGCCGAACGATCGAGCGACAAAGACTGATCCCGTCCTCGCCCGGCATCATGACGTCCAACAGGATGAGGTCTGGTTCTTCAGAATGAATCGCCCGGCGCGCAGCGGGGGCATTTTCAGCCGTCGACACGCGATAGCCGTTTTCCGTGAGATAGGATTTCAAATCTTCCCGAATATCGCGGTCATCATCGATGACTAGAATGTGTTCGGGTGTCGTGGTCTCTGGATCAGGCATCTCCGCAGTCTCCTGAATATGTATCGTCGATCTGATGATTACAAATAGGATAAACTTGTTGCCAAGGTGTGTCGTGACTGCAGTTAAACTGCGCTTCGAACCCCACCGCTCCGGATCATCCCGAATTGCTGGTGTCGCCACCGAAAACCCATACCTTTCAAGTCGGTAATGTCATGTTGCAGACTGCCATATATTGCCATCACTTTCGTCCTAACCGGCATATCCTCTCAACATGGCTGAGGCATCTTGTTCTCATCGACGCAGGGAAACTTCCCGGCACTTCGTCCCCAGAGACTGCATCAAGAGCACTCAATATGCCTAGTTCCACCCCCTATTCCGGTCGCTCTGAAGAGAAAGTCTCGATCTCAATCACCGAAATCATCGCATCCACCAGGACAGTCCCCGTCCGCTCCTTGAACACCGAGCCTCCCTTTGGGTGCCAAGACCGATGCGATGAGAGGGAGGTGTCACACCCCCCCTACGTCTCACCCTGTGACACCTCCCTCACCCCCTTCTCTTCCCGTTGCAAACGGCTGTCAGGAGCAATGAAAGTCACAGTCCTGATGATTGCTGGACTGTCCTTGGTGGTCGCATGCACATCCTCCCCGCGCAAGGGGCCAGGAGCCAGCGGTCGCGATGGCGGAGACCTCGCACGCCCGGCTCGGTCGCAAGGCCTGTCTGCCCCACCAGTGGCACTGCTTTTCGTCAGCATGGACAGTAATCACGATCACTTCGTATCACGCGAAGAAGTTGATAATGGTATTGATCTCGAATGGCGCGCCTTGGCGGGGCCTGATCGGGTACATCAATCTGCGGTGCAGATGTCAAATTGGGCAGCTGAGACCCTTGGCGACCTGAATGCACTCCCCAGCCCTATCGCCTTCGACAGCAATCTGGATGGAACCATCACGGCCTCGGAATTCCGAATACGGCTTATCGATATATTCGGTCGGATCGATAAAAACCGAGATGGGCTTCTATCACGCGCAGAATTTCTGACAGCGCCGCGCGCAGTCGATTCCAACGAACCCACCATGCCGCGAGATAGCCAGCGCCGCGGACCTCCTCCCGGACG
>NZ_DFME01000025.1:22794-32660 GCF_002375605.1 Hyphomonas sp. UBA3601
ATAACACGGGGTTTCAATGGCTTGTCAGGAGCGGCCGATGGCGCGCCTCTCGACTTGCACTTGCGCCTGCAATCTCTATCAACAGATCAACAGCCGCTTTCCCGTTATGCGGTGTATGTCTGGCACGCCGACGCAGCTGGCGAGTACTCTGTCTTCAATCGCCCGCATACAAACTATCTACGTGGTATAGGGATCACAGACCAACGAGGACGCGTAAACTTTCGGACCGTGTACCCAGGCACTTATCGGGGACGTCCGCCACATATCCATTTCGAGGTCTATCGCAGCCTGGATACTCTGGGGTTGGGAGTGGCGCCACTAATACGGTCCAGCATCCTGTTTCCCGACATGGTTTCCCGATCCGTCTATACTCGGAACCCGGCCTATGCCGATAGCTTGGACAAGTATGCGGCGCTAAGATTCCAGCTCCCGGTGCTGAACCCAACCGGTGACAAGCGCGCCGTTCAGCTGGCGAGTACGAGTGCCTCCAGCAACTCCACTCTCAGAGCCAGCTTGGACATATTCATTAATGCGGAAGAATGAACCGCGATATCGTTGTGGTTTCGCTCTACTCGACAGGAAGGTCATCACTTGCAAGAATCTTCGTGATGATCGGCTTCATCATTTCGATGAATTGCGGACGTTCATGCTCGGGATGCCTCAGCGTGCGGGCCGGAATGCCGCCAAACAAGGTAAACAACATCTCCGTCCGCAAAACAGGCGTTGTAATTCCGGCATTCTCCAGGACGCCACAAAACTCTTCCCGTATTTCACGATCATAGTTCTGCAAGATCTCGGCAACCGACGGATTTCTCTGCGCCTCGGCAAGAATCTCGAAATTCAAAACCGTTCGGAACGGATCCTGATGCTTGATAATAATGTCGATGACGAGTGGAGCGATTTGATCTCGGATTTCAGTGCCGCTCAGATTACGGAAGTCTTCCATTCTGTCTTTTTGGCGCAACAATTCGCGCTCCACCACAGCCTCTATCAACAAATCCTTGGACGCAAAGTAATGATACAGATGGCCAACACTGATGCCACATTCTTTGGCGATCCCGGAAATGCCCGCGCCATGGAATCCCTTCTCAACGAAGTGAATCTCAGCGCAGTCCAGAATTTCAGCAACGCGACTCTCTCGTTTCGCGGCCGTCTTCGATTTGCTCATAACTGTCATGCAGAAAAACACCTAAATTCCACTATGCCCTCTCCTTGACATGCTGCACCGCAACACTAGATAGAGCGTTCACTCTAGAATTGTTATATTGAAGCCATTCGGCTCGTCAAGGAATCCTCATGGAAGTTCTAAGAAAAAGTATTTCGGCCGCGACCTTGTCCGTCGCCTTCCTGCTGACGGCCTGTGGTAACGAAGGCAGTACAGTAGAGGTTCCGCAACAGCCAGCTCCAGTTGTAAAGACTCTCACGACCGAACTCGTATCGGTCCCCAACGCCGTTGAGTTGACTGGACGCGCGCGGGCCCACGCCGAAGCGGAGATCCGCCCGCAGGTCACCGGCATCATCAAGGAGCGGCTGTTCAAGGAAGGCGACCTCGTCTCGCGTGGACAAGCGCTCTATCAGATTGATGCAGACGAGTATGCCGCAGATGTGCGAAGTGCCGAGGCCGCATTGGCGCGTGCCCAGGCTTCTGCAAATGTCGCAAAGGAAACCGCCAAGCGGTTCGCCGACCTCGCAAAGATCAACGCTGTCAGCCAGCAGGAATATGATCAGGCCGCGGCTACGGCCCAGGAAGCAGAAGCGGATATTGCGCTTCAAAAGGCTGCTCTGGACCGCGCACGCATCGATCTTGCCCGCACCAGGATTTCTTCCCCCATCGCCGGACGCATTGGTCGATCATCGGTCACACAAGGCGCGCTCGTCACTCAAAACCAGACTGAAACACTCGCCAACGTGCTTCAAATCGATCCGATCTATGTGGACCTTACCGTTTCCAGCAATCGCGTCCTCAACATGCGCCGCCAGATTGCGTCCGGGCGGGTTGCCTCCAAGGGAATCGACACGGTGCCAGTGAACATCATCCTCAGCGACGATACGACGTATCCCCTGCAAGGTGAGCTCGAATTCAGCGAAATCAATGTCGACGAAAGTGCCGGTACAGTAGCGGTACGTGCGCTCGTGCCAAACCCTGATGGTATTATCCTGCCGGGCATGTTCGTCCGCGCAAACTTCGTTGCCGGCATGTACGAAAATGTCATTACGCTGCCGCAATCGGTCGTCTCGCGGACCCCAACGGGCGAAGCCTCCGTCATGGTCGTCAAAGATGACAACACAATTGAGCAGCGCGCCATCCAGGTCGAGCAATACAACGACAATTCATGGATTGTGCTGGACGGCTTGGAGGAAGGCGAAAGAGTCGCCGTTTCAAATCTTCAAAATCTGCGTGCAGGTGTGACAGTTGATCCGATTTCCAGCGCAGCACAAATATCCGCCGCCCGCGACTCGCGCAGCGAACTGAACTAGCGAACTCTGGACACTCGACATGGCTAAATTCTTTATCGACCGCCCGGTGTTTGCCTGGGTGATTGCAATCATCATCATGCTTGCAGGCGGCATGGCGCTGCGCGCGCTTCCAATCGCTCAGTATCCGGATATCGCGCCCACAACGGTCAGCATTTCAGCGAACTATCCGGGGGCATCCGCCGAAGCAGTCGAGAATGCGGTGACGCAAGTCATCGAACAGCAACTCACCGGCCTTGATGGACTCGACTATATATCGTCGTCCTCGAATTCCAACGGTTCAATGTCGATTACGTTATCCTTTGAGCCCGGCACAGATGCCGATATTGCCCAGGTTCAAACCCAAAACAAAATCTCGCTCGCGACACCGCTTCTGCCGGAAGAAGTGCAGCGTCAGGGCGTGACCGTGAGCAAGGCAAGCGGCAGCTTCCTGCTGGTAACAGCATTTTATTCTCCAAACAGCACACTCAACCAGATCGACATCGGCGACTTTGTTCGCTCCACCGTCTATGACACAATCAGCCGCATCGACGGTGTCGGTAGCGTTCAGGTGTTCGGATCGCAGTACGCAATGCGTATCTGGCTAGAGCCTGAAAAGCTGGCGCAATACCAACTTACTCCGTCTGACGTCACGCAAGCTATCCAGGCCCAGAACGCACAGGTCGCCACTGGCGCACTAGGCGGAACTCCTTCAGTGCCAGGCCAGGAGATCAACGTCACCGTGACGCTTCAATCCCTGTTGTCGACTCCAGAGCAATTCGAGAAGCTGCTGATCCGCACAACGCCTGCGGGTGGATCCGTCCGACTGGAAGATGTCGCACGGGTCGAACTCGGCGCCCAGGATTATTCAACCATCGCTCGCTTCAATGGCAAGCCGGCAACGGGTGTGGCGATCTCTTTGGCGACGGGCGCAAACGCGCTCGAAACAGCCGAGCGAGTCAAGGAAGCCGTCAGGAACATGTCGCCATCCTTTCCAGCCGATCTGGAGTACCAGTTCCCCGTTGACTCGACACCCTTCATCGAAACCTCGATCCATGAAGTTCAGAAAACGCTGTATGAAGCGATTGTCCTCGTATTTGTCGTTATCCTGATCTTCCTGCAAAGCTTCCGTGCGTCGTTGATCCCGATCATTGCGGTTCCAGTTGTCTTGCTCGGCACGTTCGCCGTGCTCCTCCTGTTCGGCATGTCCATCAACACACTTACCATGTTCGCCATGGTGCTGGCCATCGGTCTCCTCGTGGACGATGCCATCGTAGTGGTGGAGAATGTTGAACGGGTCATGCATGAAGACGGCCTCTCCCCCTATGATGCCACCGTTAAATCCATGCAGCAGATCACCGGAGCCCTGGTAGGTATTGCCGTGGTCCTATCCGCTGTCTTCGTGCCTATGGCCTTTTTCCCGGGTTCTGCCGGCATTATCTATCGCCAGTTTTCGGTTACGATCGTATCTGCCATGGCGCTGTCCGTGCTAATTGCGGTGGTCTTGTCACCGGCCTTGTGCGCCACACTATTAAAGCCATCCTCCGGGAACGGAAAGTCATGGTACATGACCCCGGCGCGCGCATTCAATTCCGGCTTTGACAAACTCACCAATGCATATGAAGGCGCGGTCACAAGGATCATTCGCCGCAGATGGATCATGCTTGCCACCTTCGCAGTAATCATGGCGGTCACCGGCCTATTGTTTGTACGCCTGCCCACGGCATTCCTGCCCGACGAAGACCAGGGCACATTGATGACCATTGTCCAGTTGCCTGAAAGCGCAACCCTGGAGCGGACTGCTGCCGTGATGGATGATGTGCGGAAGTATTATGCTGCGAATGAAGAAGACAATATCATGGGCCTGTTCACCGTCGCTGGCTTCAGCGTTGTCGGTCAGGGCCAGAACAATGGCATGGCCTTCGCGGCTATGAATGATTGGTCTGAACGGCCGGGTCCTGAAAACTCTGTCCAGTCTATCGCAGGCCGTGCTTTTGGCGGTCTGTCCCAAATCGACGAAGCCCGGATTTTCCCGATCGTTCCCCCGCCTATTCGGGAGATGGGCAATTCGAACGGCTTTGATCTCTACATTCAGAACACAGGCGGACTTACCCACGCTGAATTTGTGGATGCCCGGAACCAACTTCTCGGCATGGCCTCTCAGGATCCGCGCCTGATGGGCGTCCGCCCGAATGGCAGCGAAGATGGTCCACAGTTCAAGATGAATCTCGACTACCAGAAAGCTCAAGCTCTCGGCGTGTCTGTTGCCGATGCCACAAGTGTCCTGTCCGTTGCCTTCGGGGGAAGCTATGTGAATGACTTCATCGACCGGGGTCGTATCAAGCGTGTCTATGTTCAGGGGGATGCGGAAGACCGTATGCAACCGGAAGACATTTCCAAGTGGCACGTGCGCACCTCGTCCGGCGAGATGACTCCGCTTGACGAGATCGTGTCCGGCGAATGGTCATATGGTTCTCCCCAGCTCCAGAGATTTGGCGGCGTACCCGCAATCAATATTCAGGGATCTCCGGCAGAGGGTGAAAGTTCCGGTGTAGCCATGCAGATCATGGAAGACATGGTCAGCCAGTTGCCTGGCAACATCTCTCTTGAATGGAGCGGGCTCAGCCGTCAGGAGCGCCAAGCTGGCAACCAGGCAACGATGCTATACATTCTGTCCCTTCTCTTTGTATTCCTCTGCCTAGCTGCTCTTTATGAAAGCTGGACAATTCCAGTCTCGGTCCTGCTGGTCGCCCCGCTTGGCGTTACGGGCGCTGTATCTGCGGCAAACCTCTTTGGTCTCGCTAATGACGTCTTCTTCCAGGTCGGCCTCTTGATGACTGTTGGTCTCGCCTCCAAGAACGCGATCCTGGTCGTCGAGTTCGCGCGGACCCTCGAAGATCAAGGCAAGGACGTTGTCACGGCGACCATCGAAGCCGTACGGCAGCGCATTCGCCCCGTCTTGATGACGTCGTTTGCTTTTGGCTTTGGTGTCTTGCCACTCGCCCTCAGTACCGGCGCAGGCTCAGAAAGCCGAAATGCAATGGGCTGGATCATGGTGGGTGGCGTTATAGCCGCCATGACCTTCAGCCTGCTGTTCGCCCCTCTCTTCTTTGTTCTAGTTCGCCAGGTTACGACGCGCCTGCGCGGTCAACGCCCTGCCACGTCTGGAGATCAAGCATGAGCCGTCAAAAATACCTCGCCGCCCCGCTCAGTGCGCTTGTCCTGACCGGCTGTGTCAATCTGGCACCAGACTATGAGCGCCCGATAGCGCCCGTGCCGACAGAGCTTCCCATTTCGGAGCCTTCGGTGACTGGGGTCTCCACACTTGCATGGCAAGACATCGTTCAGTCGGATGAGTTGCGTGCACTGATCGATCTGTCGCTGGACCAGAACCGCGACCTGCGAACTGTCGCCGCCACTGTCGAAGTGGCACGTGCGAACCTCGTCACGTCTCGGTCAGGTTTCTGGCCGACCTTCACCGGGTCCGGTAGCGCGCAGAAGGGCGGCACCTTTCGGGATGACGCAACATATTCGTCTTCCTTCGGTGACAGCACTTCCGCGCAAATAGGAGTCTCTGCTTGGGAACTAGATTTCTTCGGGCGTATCCGGAACACGAACGATGCCGCCCTGCAGACCTATCTGGCGAGTGTCGAAGGCGAACGCGCCACCAAGATTTCCCTGGTGGCATCTGTCGCGGAAGCGTGGCTCAAACTCGCGGCAGACCAGGAATTGCTGAGACTGGCCGAACAGACGGCGAGCAGTCAGAATGAAAGCCTAGACCTCACACAGGCTCTGTTCGATGCGGGCACTGCCAGCGAGATCGACCTGCGTCGGGCCTCGGCGTCTGTTGCGTCAGCCCAGGCACAAGCGGCAGAGTTCCGGGCAACTGTCCGCCGAGACCTGAATACCCTGCGTTATCTGGTGGGAACAGACTTGCCACCGTCCATTGAAGCGCACGTCGAGCTGACCCCATCTCCCGTTGTGCTTGACCTGCCGGTTGGCCAGACTTCCTCAGTTCTGTTGCGCCGCCCGGATGTCATTCAGGCAGAACGCAATCTATTGGCGGCCAATGCCAATATAGGCGCTGCACGCGCTGCCTATTTCCCATCAGTCTCCCTGACCGGCGGTGCGGGCGTGGTCGGCGGCGAACTGGCGGATCTGTTCGAAGGCGACTATGCGGCGGGCTGGACTTTTGCGCCGAGTGTTTCGGTGCCGATCTTCGACTTCGGCACGAAACGCGGAAATCTGGACGCAGCCCGCGCGAATGCCGACGCGGCTCTCGCAGCCTATGAAGGCACCATTCAGCAGGCCTTCCGCGAAGTTGCAAACGCCCTCGCCGTATCCGAGACAATCTCCAGCAGACTGGATGCTCTGGAACAGCTTGCTGACGACACAGGCGTCACCTTCTATCTGTCGCAAGAGCGCTTCAAATCAGGCCTTGATGATTATCTGACGGTGCTGGATGCCCAGCGTGAAAACTACAATGCTCAGCAACAACTCATTCTCGCCAATCTGGATCGCGGCCTGAATAGTCTTGCCCTTTACCGCGCGCTGGCGGTCTGGGATGCTTCCCTGGATGAGGCTTCCGGGGATTAAACTCGCTCACGCCCCACGGGCACGAGAAAGATAATTCGACAAATATTTTGTATGCTGAAACAAAATATACAAAACCTCTGGACATGAAGGCATACTATATACGATATCCGCGAAATTCAGGTAACCTTACCCTCCGGGAGTCATGAGCATGCAGATCGGCGTTCCAAAAGAGATCAAGAACAATGAGTTTCGGGTCGGCCTTACGCCGGAGAGCGTCAGCGAATTCACCGCGCGCGGGCACAAGGTACTGGTGGAAACGCAAGCAGGCATGGGCATTGGCGCAACAGACGATGCGTATCGCGCCGTCGGCGCGGAGATCGCGGAGACAGCCGCAGATGTGTTCGCCACTTGCGAGATGATCATCAAAGTGAAGGAGCCGCTGGCACCCGAACGCACACAATTGCGACCCGGCCAGATCCTGTTCACCTATCTCCATCTGGCTCCAGATCCGGAACAGACGCAGGATCTGATGAAATCCGGCGCGACGTGTATCGCCTATGAAACCGTGACCGACCGCACCGGCGGCCTGCCCCTGCTCAAACCGATGAGCCAGGTTGCCGGACGTCTCGCCGTTCAGGCCGGGGCCTCGGCCCTGGAAAAAGCAAAGGGCGGCCGCGGCGTGCTGATTGGCGGCGTGCCGGGCGTACACGCCAGCCGGGTCGTGATCATTGGTGGCGGCGTGGTCGGCTTCAATGCGGCACAGATGGCCGTCGGCATGCATGCGGACGTTACCATCCTCGACCGCAATCCGGATGTGCTCGAACGCCTCGCCACGCATTTCGAGGCTGGCGCGAACACAGTTTACTCGACCCGGGCAACGCTGGAACAGGAAATTGCCCAGGCCGATCTCGTAATCGGCGCGGTGCTCGTCCCCGGTTCTGCAGCGCCGAAACTCATCACGCGCGAAATGTTGTCTATCATGCAGCCCGGCGCAGTGATGGTGGATGTCGCGATCGACCAGGGTGGTTGTTTCGAAACCTCCCATCCCACCACGCATGATGCTCCAACTTATGTGGTCGATGACATCGTCCACTATTGCGTGGCGAACATGCCCGGCGCCGTAGCACGCACATCCACCTACGCGCTCAACAATGCGACTTTGCCCCATGCTTTGCGAATCGCTGACAAGGGTTGGAAGGCCGCACTCAAGTCGGACCCGCACCTGGCAGCAGGCCTCAACGTCTGGAATGGCAAAGTTACGTGCGAAGCTGTCGCGGAAAGTCTGGAACTAGAGCTAACGCCATTGGCGGAAGCGCTCGCCTAGCGTTCCGGAAAAGTGGGGTCAATTGGTGAGTAGTTCTGCTCGCAATTCGGCGCAGCCCGCAGGCAGTTCAGCATTGAACATCCTGGTCTCAAACGCTGATACCGGTTGGAACAGGCGCAGGCTGTTGGTCAGGAAAACCCTGTCCGCGGATCGAAGATCCTCAAGCGAGATCGACCGCTCCGAAACGGCGAAATCGCCAACACGCCCCCTACCCAAAATCCAGTTCCGCATCACACCGGGCAGAGCGCCATCCCCAACGGGCGGCGTGAAGATAGCTCCATCCATCTGCACGAACACATTCGCCACACTGGCACAGGCAAGATGCCCAGCGGGCGAGAAAAAGAACGCTTCATCAAAACCAGCTTGAACTGCCGCGCGCAATGCAACGATATTGTCTGTGTAGGACAAGGTCTTGTAGCGAGCCGTGATGGAAGTTGGATTGCGCAGGATCGTGCTTTTGTGCACTCGCACAGCTTCTGGCGTCAGACTCACACTATATTCTGAAACACGCGCGATGAGGGTCGGCGAAGCCGCCATATCATCCGCGAGCCCGCGAACCCCAGCGCCGCGTGTGACCGTGATACGCAATGCACCCGACGCAGAGTCTTCAATCGCCGTATCCATGACACGAGCAACGGCCTTGCGCTCAAGATCAATGCCCAGTGCAGCAGCACCTTCGATCAAGCGGTCCAAGTGTGCATCGCGCAGAATGACGCGTCCATCGCTGACGAGCGACGTGTCGAACACGCCATCTGCCAACAACAAGCCGCGGTCCCGCAGGTCAAACAGTTCGGACTGGTCAGACAAGGCAGACGGCTGAGACAAGATCATTCCGGTTTCCAGTTCTTCGCGAGCTGTACAAAATTCCTGATCAGCTCAGCGCCATGCTCGGTAAGCACAGACTCTGGGTGAAACTGGACACTGAATAGCGGAAAGTATGTGTGTGACAGCGCCATAATGTCTCCCTCCGCAGATACCGCATCAATTTGAAATTGGTCCGGCAAATCATCAAATGTTGCCACGAGAGAATTGTACAGACCGACATCAAAAGCGCGGGGCAAGCCAGCAAACAAGGCTCCGCCCTGCACTGACAACGTTGTGGTGCGTCCATGGCGGGGAAAATTGGACCTGACAATCTTGCCCCCATAAACCTGCGCGATCGCCTGGTGCCCAAGACACACTCCGAGAACTGGCAGCTTCCCAGCGAAGTACTGAACTGCTTCCAAGCAGATCCCTGCCTCATTCGGTGTACATGGTCCCGGCGACAGGACGAGCGCTTGAGGCGCAAGATCGGTGATTTCATGGAGAGTAATCCGGTCACTATCAACGACCGTCACATCCGCGCCTTCGCATGTCAGATAGCGCGCGAGATTATGAACGAAACTGTCGCGATTGTTGAGCACGAGGATCATGCCTTCTTCCCCACCCGGAACAGGGACGGCGCGATTCGCTCTGCCTTCAGCTCTGACTCTGCCAGCTCGCCAACCGGGTCCGACATCAAAGTGATACCCCCGCCGGCCAACAGCGTGCTCTCTGTCGGCAAATGATCAAT